>CATNEU010000008.1 GCA_950097605.1 uncultured Oscillospiraceae bacterium
GTGTTCACCGTTATCCTCGGCACAGTCGGCATCGAGGTTTATACAAACGGAGATTTTCTGCTGGATCTGGGATTTCCGGAAAATCAGGATTTTTCCAAATCGTTTTCCATCGAAGCAAGCGGCTTTGTCGGGCACGGCGGCCTGAAAATCGGCAAGCTCAGCGGCGCGACCTGCACACAACTCCCCGAAACCACGCGGGGCGTGTTCCACTCGGTGCTGTCCCTGGGCGTGGGGATCGCACTGGGCCTCGGCAAAACCTTTGACTGCGGAATCGCAAAGGCCGGCGCGACGCTGGAGGCGTTTGCGATTTTTGAAGGCATATTGGCCACCTTTGAACCATACAAACCAGGTCTATCAGAAGTCGATCCGGGTCAATCGGAAATGTACTACCATGCTTCCGCCACAGTCGGCATCATCGGCAAGCTATACATCAGTGTGGACTTTAAAGTGGTTTCGGCGAGCGCCTCCGCCGAGATCAAAGCCTTTGCTGAAGTGACGCTGGAAGCCTATAAGCCTCTGCTTATCGCTTTGGATCTCGCCCTGACGGTGAAAGCTGAGATCAAGATTTTGTTTGTTAAGATCCGTTTTTCCTTTGATTTTCACCAGCGTGCCGAATTCGAGCTGGGCAACTCCTCCTCCGGCACCGCTCCGTGGCTGCCCGCGAAAACCAAAGCAGCCGCGTTGACCGAGACCCTACAGCTTACCAACCCGTTCCCAACCGAACCGCTTGGGGCACGCTATACCATTCCGATGCGGATCCTGCCGCTGGTCTCTATGGAAAACCCGGTCTTCAACGTGCAAACCAGAGCATCTGTCAACACCAACTATTGCATCGCACTTCTGCCGGTTTTGGATACGGCAGGCTGCAAGCTGCTTTCTGAAGTGCTGGGCCGCTGGCTTCTGAAAGGCGTTACAAATGCCGGCTACCAGCCGTCCGCCAGAATCTCGCGCCAGATGGCCGAACAGCTTCCCCCAGACCTTGCGGACAGGCTGACCTATGAAACCCTCGACGCCTTCTTCAACAACAACCTCTGCTTTGAGCTGCACCTGGACTGGAGCAACACACAGACGGAGACAGACGTCCAGCACGCCGTTCTTCCAATGCCGCCCCCGATCCGCCAGGAACAGATCGCCGAAGGCGGCAACATTTCGATCAACTTTATCCGCTATTGGCTGGACAACGCCGTGCCCGGAAGCTACGCACAGCAGATTACCGAGTATTTCCGAGGGCTCAATCCAGACCCCCTGTATCAGGAAAACGAGAAGCGGAACCTGCTCGCTTCAGATTTTGTGCCGCTTGCCAAGATCGTGTTCCTCGATTACATACAGATCCTCTACGGAGAACTGGTCAGAACGCTGAAAAGCAAATTCGACCTCTATACATTTGGTGCAAGCCAGCTCGGCCAAATCTGCGCGGCGCACGGTTTGGAGCTCTCCGAGGTGCTGGAAGCCAATCCGAAGCTGCGTCTGCGTCCGGGACAGATCTACCTGCAAAACGTGGCGTATGTTGTGCAGCCGGGAGACAGTTTGGCGGGAATTCAACGCAAACTGGGCGTTTCATTTAAAGATATGAAGCAGGTCTGCCTGCACCAGCCTGCATTGATTCGCGGCGGCGCGTTCGCGACAATCGAGGAAATGACGGTAACCAGCCCCAATCGTATTCCCTGGAAACTACTTGCCGCCAACACATTTATCAGATATCATGGGGAGCTGATTGAAGAAGGCTACCAAGCATATGCAACGGAAATTCTTAAATCGGAAAACAATCCAAATCTGACGGCGGACTGGGTGATGACTGAAGGAAACTTTACCGTTAACCTGCCGTATAAAAACACCTCCATCCAATGGCGTGCTCTATACGGCGATACCGTGCCGCGTCTCGCAAAGATGCTCTTTGTGGCCCAAATGGAAACCGGTGTTCTGCACCCATGGGATGTGCATTGGTCGATGTTTGCACAGAACAATCGAATCTCCACAGACCAAGGGGACGAGCTGACCGGCAATTACACCATTGAGTCTGCCGATGTCCTTGTGCGCCATGATATGACGCTGGAACAATTGCGGCTGCGTTATAAGCCTTCCAGCCACTTTACTGAAGATGAGCCGTTTTGGAGCCAGGATATCCTCAATCCCATGACGCGGCTGGTGTTCCCGCACGCAACAATTACTCTGGATAAGGTCATTACTTTGGGAGATTTGTTCACAGGACAAAACGAGGCGGTACCGCATCTGGAAATTGGGCCCAGTCAGCTTGCCGACCCGAGCGGCAGATTTGAGGAGGGACAGCAGGCCTCCATAAAGGGCCTGCAGTATCTGACGCAGCAGGAAATTTTGGAACTGTTTAGAACCGATTCGTTTGTGCAAAACGCGTTCGCCATGGGCTCTCGTTTTCTGCTGCAGGGCCTGCGCGTGCCCAATCCCGCCGCAATGAGTCAAACCGTCCCGCTGTATAAGCTGATGAAACAACAACTGATCGCCGATAAGCGGCCGCTGGATCCCAATACCCCTGAATCGGTTCGTATGAGCGACTTTATCGTTTCCATAGAGGCCGCGGAACCGGGAAAGAGCTGGGTCTCCTCCGGCGGCCGGCCGATCAGAGGCGTGCTGTCTTCCAATGAGCTCGAAAGCCTGCTGCCGCAGTCTGATGTCGAGCCGGAAGCCGCGCCGCTTCGGAAACTGGATGATTTTGTGCCGGCGGAATGCTACTATCCCGCCGCCTCGGAAATCCTGCTGCGCAGAAGCGGCACGCAGGCGGACCAGATGATCCAGATGCTCTCGCAGACTATGGTAAACGCCATGCGCAGCAAAAACGCAGTCCCGGAACTACAATTCCAGGGGGATAAGCTCGCCGGTGAAAAGTATACATGGGGCCTTCTGGTTCCGCTGCAGATCTCCAAGAGCGGCGGGCCTGACGATGTCTACCAGATGTATGGCGCCAACGCCGCGGACCGTCTTTTGCTCTGCGACCTGCTGCCGAAGGGGAAAGGAGAAACGCTCTCCCAATCCGTGCAGCTTGAGCTGCTGATGCAGCCTTCCACGTTGCAAGGTCTGCCCGCCTGCCTCACAGCGGTGGAACAGTTGGAGGAAGAAGCCGTGCAGAAGAGCAGCTTTTTGGTCAAAACCAACCTCTCGGTTGAAACGCACAGAACGGCTGTACAGCGCACGATGATCAGCGAGGACGTTTATCAGGCAGATTTCACCGCCGATCAGCGTGAAAATCTCCTGTGGCTGATCTGGGAATGCAGTACGGTCGGCGGCGGCGGATATTATTTGCGGCTCTCTAATCAGGGAACGCCTCTCGTTTCCGACGACGTCTTCGATGAAAACGGACAGGCAACGCTCTGGCTGTTGATCCGCCACGGCGACTTTCATCTGCCCGTCAACTGTGCGGTGACGCCGGACACCTCCAAAACAAATGATCGGGTCATGTTCCATTCGCCAGACGTGTATATCTATCAGCCGGCGTTCCCGGTTGGCTGCGTGGGACTGCAAACCAGCCTGCGGGAACCGGGGGACAACGTAAACGACGAAGAAAAACGCACACGCGAGCTGTTCAGCGTCATTGGATATCAGATTCAGGAAAACAGCAATTATGGATACAGCAATGAATCCCTGCCGCTGTTCCCCGTCGAGCAGCCGGACTCTCCGACGGGCACGTGGAATTACCAGTCGGTTATCCCGCTGCACCGCTATACACGGTCTGGCTCCAATCCATACGGCGCCGTGGGGAAACCGGCGAAAATTCAGTTTGAATTCCGCGATGTCCTCGGCAACCGCGCCGAAACAAACAACTGGACCTGCACCGTTACGCCGGGTTACAACGACCTTCTGATCGGCCTGCATCAATGGCCCTGCAGTTCCTGGGATTACCAGTTTGAAAATAAACAGCTCATTATAAAATGGAAATTCAATCCGGATGTAGAAGTCACACAAGAAGGACTTGATCTGCTGGAACGTTCTTTGCTGCAGTTGCAAGATCCCAATGCAGAGATTACAATGCAAAATTCCTTATTTACAGGAATTTGGGATATAAAGAGCGCTATTGTGCAATTGGGCAATACTTTGAAATCTCATATGACAGCAGTACTTGCGGGCAATCCTTCACACACGCCATCCAACTGGAAATTCCATTTCAATATGACAACAGAGGCATACGTAGCGAAAATCAATAGACCCTGCCTGCTGCAAACGACGCTCTGTGTGAAAAGAAACGTCTCTGCAAGCTCGCTCTGCGAAGGTGCCGTACAGGCAAAGTCCATCATTCCGCCATTCGCGGAAAGCCCGCGAAACGATACATCACAGGAGGAGAGCAATATTGTCTATGCGGACCTGGAGAAATTCGCAACCGATTTTGAAAAGTCCTTCCCCGATTTGCGTCTTGCGGTCGGCAACAATCCAAAAGACCTGTATGTGGTGCATTTTGGAGTGGGCGGATTCATTCAGAAACTAAATGTAAACCCGGTATTTTCAGATATCCAGACCACCAGCACGAACGGAACAAAGCACTATATGTCGCCCGAGTTCTATGCGCTTGCGCCGCTGAGTACGGAATGGATCACCCGTGTCTGCTCTGTCAGGGATCTGGAAGACAACGGCGCCCTCTCCAGTACGGGTAAAGATCAACTGTTCTCGGATATCGACATGGAGATCTGGCTGGAAACGCTTCTCTCCGATATCGAGCGCGCACTGGGCTGCGACTTTGCTTCTAAAGCCGGCGCTTGCTGTGAAGCGAGCTTAAAGAGCCTGATCGGCAGCAAAAAAGCGCTTGCCGGGCTTCTGGCCGCGCGCCTGTGCGGCGTACGCGCAGACGCCGCCGCAACACCGGAAGCTGTGAAAAAGCTGGTAGGAGACCGTCTCAAGCGGTCACTGTCCGAGGCGCGGCCTTCTCTGGTTGCGCAGTTCGACTGCACTTTTGAGACAGCCGCAAACACCCACTGCCGGCTTGTTCTCAACAACCGCAGTAAAAACGAGGGCGTTACCCTTTCCCTGTCCAAGCTCAGCAACTCGTCGGATGAAAACATTTTCTGCGTGTATGCCGACGCGCATACGGACCATCGGAATTATCCCGTCTCGCTGGAGCTGGAAATCAGCGAGATCGAATACGATATACGAACCATCACGCCGGACGGTTACCAGAGCTCGCAGTGGCTGAAGCTGGTGCACCCCTACTCCCTCTCAAAACCAGCCGACAATATCAATGTCGACGCCGCGACTGAAATCGCGTGGCCCAACCCGCTCAAACGCTGTCCGACCTCTCCGGCCCTCCTTTCCCACAAGATGCTGGAACCCCCCATGCCGGTTGCAATCTCCATGGACAGCATCAAGCAGTGGGATTACGAGGTTATCAGCCGCGCCAAGGCCTATGAGCAGGATACGCTGCGGCTGAAAGTGGAACTGAACTATGAGTCTTCTTTTGGAATGTCGTCAGATATGTTTTCTGCATTTGCGCAGTATATGTTTGTCCGCGATAAGCTTTGGGCGATCCTGGAGAGCGCTTGGAAAGATACAAATTCCAATCTGTTCGCCACTGCATTCAGTTGTTTCTCAGGTTGTGTGCAGGAGATCGTCAATCAATGGGATTTTTTTGAGAAAAATCCAACAATCAAAAACGCCTCCGCGACAGGTTGGGAAGCCTCCGATTACTATGACTGTTCCGTACAGTTCAAGCTGGGCGAAAAGGTTTCGAAAGACCTGCCAATTTCCAATGTGGCATATGTAAAGCATAAATTGGTGGAAATTCCAACCGAAAATCAACCGACAGCCTACTATACCGATTCGGCCTCGCTTGCAAAGGTTGACGCCGGACAGGACGTGGAGGTCGGCGTCAAGCTGCCGAAACTCGATTTGACCGAACAGTATTTCGCAAGGCCCGTTCTCCATCTGGAACGAAACAACAATCTCTTTGACGGGGCGCTTCCCATCGAAAGTTTCACTGAAGAGGCATTCTCCGTCAACAGCCAGTTCCTGTATCGCACGAACAAGTGCAGCCTGCCCGCCCTTACGCCAAACCGCGAGTACGGCAATATTGTGAAAATTACAAATGAAATCCTTCAAATTGGCGCGAGTGGAACAAACGCCGGCAAGGTGGCGGAAAGACTGCGCAACAGCTTAGGGCTGGATACAAACGGGGTGTTCACCATCAGCATCGCCGCTTCCTACGCGTATGATCTGATACCCGGCAACCCGCTCTCCGCCGTCCATCTCCCGATCTGCGTGCTGGCCGATTTGCCTGTAAGCGCCGCAAATCAGGCGGACAATCCCTTCACGCTTGTTGGAAACGCTCTTGTTAACTGGTGCGCCGCCCAAAAGCCCGCACTGCAAAACGCGTCGTTCTATTTCGACGTCCTGCTCCGGCTGCAGAAAAAAGATACCACTCGCGGCATTGAAGCGGGTGCACAGCTACTGCATCTGAACAACGTCCGAATCGACGTGAAACCCTAAACGCCATCGTGTTGTTTCTTTTAAACACCGCTCTATAACCAACGCAACCCCCTGTGTGTGCAGGTACTCTGCACACACAGGGGGTTTTTGCGTCTCGTTTATCCTCTCTGGGGGCCTGGGATTCTACAAAGGGGCTTTGTTAACCGATCTGTGCGCAATGGAAAGAACGCGGGCATGCTATTTTGCTTTTTTCCGTTTTCCCAGCCATTGCTGCAGCTTGTCCAAAACCGGCTCGTTTTTCAGCAGGTGATACCAGATCAGGTCGAAAACCACGATGCTCAGAGCCACCGTGAGCAGCATCACAACAAGCCCCAGCAACAAAAGCGGGATGATATAGGCGATTTCAAACGAAAAGATATCGTTTAAAAGCACCTCCCAATTGAAAAACTTCCCGGCTTTTTTGTATTTTCCGATGAGGTCCACAAAGATCACAACGGCATAGAGCAGATAGATGAACCACATCATTGTGAAGCTCAGCAGCTTGCGGGAACGCTTGGTGCGGGTGAAAACATAGATGAACAGGGTGGTCAGGCAGGGGACGACGACGGCCAACAGGACAAAGTAGGGCTGTGTCATCAGGTCGCCGAGCATACGGAGTAAAGCACTGAAGGCTTGCATAATTAAATCCATGGCAGAAGACAGGCTCCCTTCCTATTTGTGTGGGAAGATAAATTCGTGCAAAAAAACAGCTTCCGGAACAGGGCTGCCAAACGGGGAGCGGCCCTCGAAGCGGCGCACGGCGGTTGTGCAGAGGAGACAATTTCCCCGCTTTCCAGAGAAAGCCTCTTATATACGTTACAATTATATTACAAGTTTGCTCATAATTCAACGCCACCATCGGTTTTTTGCAGGCATCCGTGCAAATATCAGCAGAACGGCTGGGCAATTTGACTAAAAGCAGGCCGGTATATTCCATCAATCCGGCAGATTTGTAAGGCCATATGCGTATGCGGATGGAAAAAAACAAGCGGTGTGCTGCGAAGGATCATTCTGGCATATGTGGACGGAAAAACGCTGTTGCGGCGCCGGTATCGTCATGCTATACTGTACCCGGAAACCATAGGGTGTGCGCGCGGCCGGTTTTCCGACCGGATGTGCGGACCCGGACATAGACACGCACACTGGAACATGAGATCAAAAGGGGACGGAAAAGATGAAATTGGGATTGCAACTGTATTCCGTACGGGAAGAGTACGCGCTGGCTCCCCAAAAAGTGTTGGAACAGGCAAAGGCCGCGGGATTTGACGCAGTGGAGTTTTTCGGTCCGCCCAGCCTGCCCGCGGGAAAGCTGGCCACGATGCTCCGCGAGGCCGGCCTGTGCTGCTGCGGGTGGCATGTGCCGGTTGAGACGCTTGCGGCGGACAGGCTGTATTACACGGCGGCATACCAGCAAGCGCTCGGCAATAAGGATCTTGTCGTGCCGTGGTATGATCCGCAAAAGCTTGCGTCTGCGGAGGATTGCGCGCGGTTTGCAGCGCGGCTCAACGAGATTGCCGAACGGCTCTCTCCGGAAGGGTTATTTCTGGGCTACCACAACCACCAGGCCGAGTTTGCGCCGGTGGAGGGCAAGACCGCATGGGAAATTCTGCTGGAGCGGACGGACAGCGGAGTTACTTTCCAATACGATATCGGCAATGCCGCGATGGGCGGGCAGACCGATATTTATGCAGCGTTGCAGGCCACGCTGGGCCGGTGCCGGACGCTCCACTGCAAGCCGTTTTCCCACGACACGGGCTTTTCCGCCGTGCTGGGCCGCGACAGCATCGACTGGGAACGTGTTGTCCGGCAGGCCAAACTGGCACAAAATCCGCCCGATTTTGCAATTTTAGAGTATGAAGGAGAGGGTGGATGGCGGGATATTGCGGATTCGGCGGCAAATCTGCGTGGTCTGCTTGCAAAATAGCCGCAGTGGTTCCGGTTCGTGCAGGAATTGTGAAACAATATGCCACTCTATTGATCTGGTCGCGGTTATATATACCTGCGTTTGCATTGACAAATCGTTTCGCCGGGCTTACAATGAAAAACTGGGCTCGGGATTGTTAAAAAAACAGCAATCCCGGCGCGGCCCGCATAACACGCGCGCGGCGGGATATGCTATCCTTCATAAGACGCGCAGAAGAAAGAAGGCGGACTATGCAGGCGGCAGGCGTCGTTGCCAACCAGGTACTCATCATGTTTTTGCTCATGGGCGTGGGCGTTCTCACGGAAAAGCTGCGGATGATCCGCTACGCAGCCGCTTCGCAGATCAACAATTTCCTGCTGCTGATCGTGATGCCCTGCGTGATCCTGAACGCCTATCAGATAGAATTTAAAGCGGAGCTGCTCGAAGGGCTGCTGCTTGCGTTCCTGCTCGCGCTGTTTTCGCATGCGATTGGGATTATTGTCTCGATGCTGCTGGCACGCCGGAGGCCGGACGCGAAATACAGGATCGAGCGGTTTGCAATGGTGTATTCCAATTGCAGCTTCATGGCGATCCCGCTTTTGCAGGCCGTGGTGGGGAGCGAGGGCGTCTTTTACGGTTCGGCCTATATCGCGGTGTTCAACCTGTTCATGTGGACGCACGGCGTTTTCCTGATGAGCGGCGAGCGCAGCATGAAGGCGGTGCGGAAAGCGCTGCTGAACCCGGGCGTCCTCAGCGTGGCGGCGGGGCTGGCGCTGTTTTTCACACCGTTTCGCTTTCCCTATGTCGTGGGGCAGGTCACGGGGTATATCGCCAGCCTGAACACCCCGCTGGCGATGCTCTTAACCGGCATCTTCATCTCACGGTCGGGCATCAAAACGGCGTTTTCGGACCCAAAGGTGTATGGGATCAGCGCGGTGCGGCTGCTGCTGATCCCGCTGCTGGTGCTCGGCGTGATCTGGGCGCTGCCGGTGGCCAGCACGGTCCGCACGGCCTGCATCATCAGTGCGGCTTGCCCCTGTGCGGCCTCGTGCAGCATGTTTGCGCTGCGGTACAAGCAGGACGTGTCCTACAGCTCCAAGATGATCACGGTGTCCACGCTGCTCTCGGTGCTCACGCTGCCGCTGCTGATCCTGCTGGCGGGGCTGGTGTAGGGGAGAGTGTGTATTTTCTAGGTGGATGCAAAGTGATGTTTACAGCGCCTGGCGCATCCCCTGAAAAACAAGCAGCTCCAGCAGGGAGGCAAGCAGAGGGCTTTCGGTGATCAGCTCGAAGCTGGGGCCGTCTTCCTCCCTTTCGATCAGCAGCGCCTGCAGCGCCGCGACGCAGCATTCCTCCTCGGGCTGTATCTTGACGGCATACTCCATGCTGTTTACCTGCATTTTTACGGTGTAGCTTGCATCTAGGGGTTCTGCATACGCCTTGGCTTGCAGGCAATGGCAGAGGGCATGATATTGATCCGGTTTTAGTTTTTTAATCACCATGTTTTATTGTCCTTTCTTCACTAGCTGTGTCCAACAGTGCTTGAAAGGCTTTGCGGCGCATGGTATACTATTTACGCTGCAATTGCCCTTTGGCATTGTTGGCATCGGGAAGCGGCTTCTTCTTTTGACTGGGGAGAGCCGTTTCTTTTCATTTTTCGAGGTCGTCCTTTAACTTTTTAATCCCGCGCCGGGCCGCTTCCGCCTTTGTAACCTTTTTCTGCTCGCAATAGGCCTCCAAGGCCTCGTTGCTTTCGCTGTCGAGACGGATGAAGAGCGTTTTATCTTTGGGATTGTCGGTAGGGCGCCCCATTTTCTTGTTTGCCAAACATGCACCTCCTTTTTGATATACAAAATCACAACATGTTTGTATATCAAAAGTCAAGCTGGAAATCGACATATCTGGATTTTTCTACTGATTGCGCCTTTTTAACTTTTCAACGGCCTCCTGGCTGAAAAGATAGTTGCGTTTTCCGGCGCTTCTGAATTCCGCGGGTGAAAACTGCATGGCGGCGGCCACCCGCAAAAGATAGCTGGGCGTTATTTTGAGAATTTCCGCAACCTCGGCGGTGGTGTAAACAGTTCGCACGTCCGACATAAGACCATTACCTGCTTTCTTTTCATCTTATCACGTCGCATGTCGTACGTCAAGACTGCATTCGGCTTTTCAGTTAAACTAAGCGGTCCTGTCCAACCGGACAGGGCCGCTTTTTGCCTAAAAATTTTTATCCGTTCAAATGCTTCTGATTTCTCCGGCTGCGGCGGGGATTCCAGCAGGTATCCCCTGCAAACGCCGGATTCGCATGGTCTGCCGCCTGTCTTTAAAATCACACGCCGCCCGCCGCCCACATAGTATACAATCGGAGGATATCCAATCTGCAGCTGTGATGCAGTCAGGTGGCGGCCCGCGTTTGAAGCGGCCGTCCGCGGACCGGCAGGGAAACCTGCGGGCCTGCGGGAGGTTTTTCGTATCGACGGGGCCGCCTATAGGGGAGCCTGCGCGCTCGCCTGTATGGGCAGGCGAAATCACGCTGTTTGCTATAGAGGGCGCCTGTCCGCCGGTGCGTTGGCATTGTGCATCGCCTCCTTTTCCGGTGCGGAAGCGCCGGTTTCCCAGATGCACGCCAATGCGGAAGGCGGCACATGTGTGTCCAACGCTTTGCACGCCCGAAGCCGGCATTCGGCTTCGGGACGATGCGAAGCCATACAGGATCCGAACCGGATATCCATTGTCACAGCGCATTGCGCGCGGCTCGGAATACCGGGCTGTGTACATACCCCGCTCCCCTGATCACCGGTGTGTTTTTTATGTGCTGTGCAGTAAGCGAAAAGGCCGGGCGTCCATGCAGGACGCCCGGCCTTTCCTTTTATAATACGCGACGCAGGGCGTATTGGCGTGCGGGTGCTCTGGGCAACCTGACCGCTTGAAGCGCCGGTGTGCACAGGACAGTGATAAAACTGTACAAAGGGTTGTAAATATTCTGTATCCGTGTTGACCTTTGCAGGGGATTCCTTTACAATATAACATGAAAATTTATGTGCGGCCGTCTGTGCAGCCGCCATAAAAGGAAAGGGATGCATGTAAATTTTGATCAAATTATCCCCCTCGATTTTATCCGCTGATTTTGCGAAGCTTGCGGAGGAAGTGCGCTGTGTGGAGCAGGCCGGCGCGGATATGCTGCATATTGATGTGATGGACGGGCACTTTGTACCCAATATTACAATCGGCCCCGCCGTTGTCGGCGCGCTGCGCCCCGGGTCGGGCCTTTTGTTTGACGTGCATTTGATGATCACCCATCCGCTCGACTATATCGACGCCTTTGCGGACGCGGGCGCGGATCTGATCACCTTTCATGTGGAGAGCGCGTCCGACCCCGTGCGGACCATCGAAAAAATACGCTGCCGGGGTATTTTGCCGGCCATTTCGCTGAGTCCCGACACGCCGGTGGAAGCCGTTGTGCCCTATCTGCCGCTCGTGCGGATGGTGCTTGTGATGACGGTGTACCCGGGGTTTGGCGGACAGAAATTTATCGAGCCGATGTTGGAAAAGGTCTCGGCGCTGCGCGCTTGCAGCGACGCGCAAGGGCTTGCGCTGGACATCCAGGTGGACGGCGGGATCGACTGCGCCACCGCGCCGGCGGCGGCCGCTGCCGGCGCGAACGTGTTGGTCGCGGGCTCCGCGGTCTTTGGCAAGGCGGACCGCGCCGAGGCGCTGCGCCGGATCCGGGAGGCTGCGGCGGGATAGCCGCTGCCGGCGCGCGCCGCAGACAGCAGAAAGGGACGGGCCCTGCGCCCGCCCCTATAAGAGTTGTTTACGGTATGTGTGCCGATCCTATGCGAATTCCACGAGCTTTTCAATGGCAAGGTTTTCGATCAGCGGTTTGCCGTGCTCCGCGGTAAACGAGGCGCAGAGCAGGCCGTCGCCCGTAAACTTTCCAAATTCGTTTAAAACCATGCGAACGGTGTTATCATATTTATCAAAGGGATAGACCAGCAGGCGGTATCCTGTTCCAATGCGGTAGAGCGTGTTTTTATAAATAAAGCTGCCGCACTGTGCGTGCAACGCCGCGGCCGCATGCAACAGGGTGTCCATGCTGGGGAATTCATAGATGATGGGTGCAGCGCTTGGGCTGCTTTTGATGCGGAGCTTTTTCTTTCCGGATGGTTCTTCACGATTGACCAGGCTGAAATATAAGATACAGCCGCCCTCGATATCGGGGAATGCCTCGATGAACAGTTTGCCATAGGAGGCGTCGAAGCCGGTCTGGGTGCGCGCGCGGCCCAATAGCTCCAGAATCACGCGCCTTGTATCGGCGTCCTTGTAGTCGAGCTGGTCATAGGTGATGTCCAGCTTGGTCATATCGTCCGATGCAAGCAGTATCTTAAGCTTGTCAGAGCCTAAAAGTTCCATCTTCAAGTATATCAACTCCTTTGAAGCATTATCGGGCGTCTGCCGGGAGCTTTTTGCAAAACCCGCGGCCCGCCCTTATGACATTGTATGAGCCGCCGGGCCTTTTGGTGTTTGGCAGCCGGCGCAGGCGGCCTGTACCAAGTAAGCGCTCCGTTTGCCCGGAGCGGGAGAGGCCCTGTATTACAGTTTATAAAAATCAAATGAAAATATGTCATTATTTTTTGAAGGGAGCGTTTTTTTATGCAGGCAGACGCCAAAAATAAAAAACGCGCGCAGCAGCCTGGTCACAGGCGGATGGTCAATGTGCTGATTGCAATTGCACCCATCCTCGCCATGTCCTGCTATTACTATGGAACCAGGGTGCTGTATATGGCGCTTGCGGCAATCGGCACGGGGTTGGCTGCGGAGCTGATCTGCGTGAAGCTGCGCGGCCGCCGCGTGGAATTGTCCGACGGTCTTTCCTCTGTTGTCACCGCGCTGCTGCTCACCATGCTGCTGCCCGCAACGATGCCGATGCTGCTTGTGATTTTCGGTGTGCTGTTTGCTGTTGTAGTAATTAAGCAGCCATTTGGAGGGTATGGAAACAACCCATTTAATCCGGCGGCCTGCGCGTTTGCGTTTTTATCCATCTGCTGGCCCTATTACACCTATCATTACCCCATGCCGTTTGACCATACGCTCGCGGCCTGGGGAGACAATGCGGGCAAGCTGCTGACGGGCCCTGCGATGTCGCTGAAGATGGGCAGCCTGCCGCGCTACGATATGATGGATATGCTGCTGGGCAACGCGCCGGGCGGACTCGGTACCACGAATATCCTGCTGCTGTGTGCCTGCGGCTTGTTTCTGCTTGCCACCAAAACGGTCAAGCCCTCAATTTCCCTGGGCTTTTTGGCTTCCTGCGGCCTGTTTGCGTTTTTGTTCCCGCGCATCACAACCTCCCGGCTGGATTCGCTGGCGTATGAGCTGATGGCCGGAACCATCGTGTTCGGTGCATTTTTTCTCATAACAGACCCGGTAACGGCGCCGAAAAAGCGCTTGGCGCAGCTTGTATACGGGGTGCTGGCAGGCGTGATCACCATGTTGTTCCGGCACTTTGGCGCGTTTTCACAAGGCCTTGTGTTTGCGGTGATCTTTGCAAATGCGCTGATGCCGCTGGTCGAACGCGGCTGCTCGAAACTGCGCTTTGGGAAGTATGTGAAATCCACGCCGATTGTTGCGGAGGAGGGTGCACCGGATGAAGCTTGAGCGGATCAGGAAAATTTCCAAAGTCAGGGGCTATCTCTCGCCTCTGTTTTCCAACAACCCGGTGCTGATCCGGGGGCTGGCGATGGTCCCGGTGATCGTGGTGAGCAACACGCTGCGCAATGCGGTTGCCATCAGCATTGTCATTGCCTGTATGGCGCTGCCGGTGCATTTGATCACCAATTTCTTCGGCGGAAAAATTCCGCGCTGGTTCCGAATCCCGACCTATGTGTTGCTGTCCTCGCTGTTTTTTATCCCAGCCGCTTTGCTGATGAACCGGGTGGTTCCCTACACGGTGGACGGACTTGGCGTGTTCCTGCCGCTGTTGGTCATCAACTCAATGGTCATCGGCAAGGCGGAAGAGTATGCGGTGCGTCATAAATTGATTCCCGTAGTGCTGGACGCGCTGCTGCATATCGTGGGTTTTGCGCTTGTCATGTGTACGATTGGGCTGGTGCGCGAATTTCTCTCGAGCGCTACGATATGGGGCCAGCCCATCGAGTGGATGAACAAGATCCCGGCGTTTGCGCTGCCGTTCTGCGGCTTTATGATCGTGGCGTTTTTGGCGGCGGGGGCAAAAGCCTACCGGCGGTTTACCCACCGGGTTTTGCTGGCCGCCGCTATGAAGGATGAGGGGGAATAGTAGATCATGATGCAGGCGTTGACAGACTTTTTCTTGCTCGCAATGACCGCCATATTCCTGGAGAATGCGATTTTTACCCGCGCGTTGGGAACCAGCCGCATGCTGATCGCCGCCAAGCGCGCCGACCAGATTTTCGCGTTTGGCATCCTGATTACCGTGATCACCATTTGCGCCTCTATTTTTACCTGTGTGATCAACATGCTGCTGATGCGGTATAGCTGGTGGTATTTGGTAGAACCGCTTTGCTACGTGGTGTGTATGTGCATTGTATTTTTAATTGTCCGCTATGCGCTCAAGGATTTCTTCCCCGGCCTGTATGACAAGGTGGGGCAGATGCTGCCGCTGGCCACCTTCAACGGCGCGGTTTTGGGGCCCCTGCTGCTCAGCGGGCACCAGGGCTATGATTTTTGGCAGTATTTAGCGTTCGGACTCGGCTCGGGCATTGGCTATACCATGGCGCTGCTGCTCGTCAGCGAAGGGCAGAGACGTCTGCGCCGCACGAATCTTCCCCGGGCATTCCGGGGCCTGCCGATCTCGCTGCTCTATATTGGCATTTTATCGCTGGGGTTTTATGGCCTGATTGGGCACCAACTGCCATTTTAGGTCGATTGCAGGCAGATTTCTTAGAAAAATATGTACAAATGCGGATTCTGTGCTATAATTGAATAGAATTTTCTGTGTAGTATTTTGACATGCTATAGGAGGCCGCAGGCTTCCGCCCATCAAGGCGTCTGCTTTGGCGGTCGGCTGCCCGCGCGGGCCGAATGCCGGTATAGTACCCTGTCATCGGGTTATGCCATGCAGCCACCCGCCCGAAGGACTAAATGGAGGTGCGCACATTTTGAAAAAGATCAAGAGATACGGTTCCATCTATAAAAAGAGGCGGCGGTTCAGCCCCTGGAAAATCGCGTTGTTTGTTGTGTTGATTGCAGCCTGCTTCTTTGTGGGATTTTCAATTTACGACCCGGTTATTGATTTTCTGCAGGGCGGCGGGTCCAGCTCGTCCGAGCCGTCTTCCCAGCCGGGTCCGGCCCCCTCTTCCTCAGATTCTTCGGGCGGCAGTTCTTCGTCCGCCAGTAGCGAGCCAATCACATCGCAGGGGACCGTTGCGCTGTATATGCCTGCGGAGATTCTGACCGACCCCTCCAAGCTCGACGCGTTTATCGAGACGGCAAAGGAGAAAAAGGCCAATGCCGTGCTGATCGAACTCAAGGATGAAACCGGCGCCCTGTATTACCAGTCGGCGGTGGAAGCAGCCAAAACGGCCGTCAGTCCAAATGCCGTTTCGCTGCCGGAGGCTGTGAAAAAGCTCACCGAGAGCGGTCTTACACCAATGGGATATCTGCACGCATTTAAGGATGCGACTGCCTCCCGCGCAAATGTGGGCATGGCGGTGCAGTACAGGACCGCAAATGGCGGCCTCTGGCTGGACAACTATGCCAACCGCGGCGGTAAGCCTTGGCTCAACCCCAATTCGGAAGCGGCGCGGGCGTATATTTCCGCGCTCTGCAGCGAGGTGGCCGGTACCGGAATCAAACAGATCGTGTTGGACTCGGTGCAATTCCCGTCGGGCGTGGGACTGAATCTTGCCAATTACGGTGCAAACAGTGCAACGCTCAACAAAACCGAGGTGCTGAGCGGATTCCTAACAAATTTAGAGCAAAAATTACAGACGGTTTCTGCTAAAGTAGTGTTGGCGGTCAATTACACGGACGTCCTGACCGGCGTGACCGACCCCTACGGCGGCAGCCCGCTTTCCATTCAGGCGCCGGGCTATGCGCCCTATATCCTCCCGTCCACAATGCCCGCCAAGGTCACAGTGGACGGCGTGGAGGTCAGCAAGCCGGCGGATAATCCCGGCACGGTTGTGCAGCTAATTGCCGCGCAGTTGCGGTCTGCACTGTCCTTAAAGGGCGTTCCCGTGCTGCCGTTTATACAGGCATATTCCGATACGGCCAAGACCTATACACAGGCCGAGATCGACGAGCAGATCAAGGCTGTTACAAATAATCTGGGTGAAAATATCATTCTGTATAGTCCGGACGGCGCTTATTAGTCCAGGTTCGGGTGGTAGTTGAAAGCCTTGTCCGCTTTGCATAGATGCGGGCAAGGCTTTTGTGTTGCGTGCGGGCGTGGAAGGCTGTTCCAACAACGGGCAATACCAGCTCCACCCGAAATTTTTTTTAGTAGGAACTAGTAAAAAGCGCACGACGGCGTATACTGGTATCAGAAGTTAAATCTTTAAATAATTCAAACAAAAATACAC
>CATNEU010000009.1 GCA_950097605.1 uncultured Oscillospiraceae bacterium
CGTTTACATAGTAGTCCACGCGTCTGTCCGCCGTCACGGCCACGTTGTACCTTGTTACGCCGTTTAAAATATAGAAGTTGGTGCTTAAAATCGGCACGCTCTTTTCTATCGTGAACACAAACGCCGCAGAGCGGTTGCCCGCCTTGTCATATGCCCGGACGACATGGCGCCCCGGCTCGGTCACGGTGATCGAGCTGCGCAGTCCGTCGAGCGCGACGCCGTCGAGCTCAAACCGCGCGGGTTCGCTCGCACGCACCACCGCGTTTTGATTGGTCATACCGTTCGCAGCCGTCTGTTCGGAGGAGAGCATTGGCCCCGTCCGGTCGATCACAAATCCAACCGGCTCGGAAACTGCGCCGTTCGCCGCCGTGGCCGTGACGAGATAGCCGCCCTCGGTCGAAAGCAGCAGGTTGCTTCCCTTCCTGTCGAGCGGCACGCCGTTGACGGTCCAGGTCACGGTTTGGTCGGCCATCAGCCGCACGCCGCTGCCGCGCGTGGATGCACCGTTCTCGACGCCCGAAATTACCGGCGCCGCAAGCGGGGTTCGGCTGCTCAGAAACGCCGCTTCATAGATGCTGGGGGCGTTTCCGCCTTCCCAGGAAATGCGCGCCTCGTAGACCGCGCCAAGCCCCGAGAGGTCAAAGCGGTTATACGCACGGTCGAGGGCTCCAAGCGTTTGCACGCCGTCCGCCGTGACCGCCTCGACCGCGGCGCCCGAAAGGCTGTTTTCGTTTTGCAGAACCACAAGCGCGTCTGCCGCCCGGTTGTCCGGGTTTTTGAGGGTGATGCAGCCCGTTTCGCCAACCGAAGGGGTATAGGCGCTGGTCAGGCTGCCGTCCTGCGCGCCGGCTACCGCGCCGCCCGCCGTGGACTCCAGATAGAGCGACTGCGCACCGCCCAATGAATCAAAGAACGCCGCCTCAAACAGCTTGACCCAGGCGTCCAGATCCTGCGTGATGCGAATGCGCACATACTGCACCGGACTGCCGTCGAGCGTAAAATGGGTCACATAGCCCGTGGCGGCGCCGCCGCCAACGATCTCGCCGATCCTGTTCCAGCTCTCTCCGTCGAGCGAAGTCTCCACGTCCGCCCGGGCGATACAGTCGCCCACGCTGCTCTGCGTGAAGGTCGCGCCAAACAGCGTGCGGGGGGCGTCAAACGCGAAGTTGATGGTCTGGCCGATTCTCTGGTGCTGCGCCAGCCAAGTCCAGGTGGAAAGGTCGCCGTCGAGCGCCTTGTCGGCCGTGTAATCCTCGTAAAACTCCATGCCCTCGCCGAGCGTGAGTGAAACGTCCCCGACCTTCGAGGCTCTGCTGACGTTGTTCACGCCGTTAAACGTAACCTCATTGATTCTCAGCCAGGAGCCGGTGTCCATGGTCAGCCGGATGCGCATATAGCGCGTCCGCGTGCCGCCCGCATCCAGCGTGGTCAGGAAGTCCGGCCAGCCGCCGTTTTCAATCACGCCGATTTCGGTCCACGCCAGCCCGTCTGTGGAAATCTCCACCGACGCTTTGCCCAGCGTATCGTATTGCTGCATGGTAATCACCATCTCGTAGAGCGGGATCGCTTTGCCCAGGTCGAAGGTGATCGTCTGGCCCGCGCGCTGGTGCTGCGCCAGCCACATATAGGTATCCGGGTCCCCGTCGAGAACCTTATCCGCGGTATAGTCCTCATAATACGCCATGCCGTCGCCGAGCGTCACGCGGATGCCGGCCGGATTGTCCACCGCGAACAGCGAGAGCCTGTCCAGCGTAAACTGCACCGGTTGCTCCCCGTTGTTGGCCGCGCGCAGGTATTTGAGCGTAAGGCCCGCGGGCTCCGCCGGCAGCGGGGTCCAGTCGATCCCGTTTTCGGACGTTTCGAGCGCGATGCTTTCGGGGATGCCCTCGGATGCATACTCCCGCAGTACTTTAAGCGCCTCGAGGCGGAGGCCGATATACTGGCCGGGCAGAAGCTGCACGGCGCCGAGGTTTTCAAGCGACACCCTGCCGCCGTCCGCCTGGACCGCGCTGCCCATGAGCGCGGGCGCGTTGGTGTACAGGGCGTTGGTGTCCCCGCCGAACCGGTCGGCGAACAGCGCGCCCTGCAGGATGCCCTGGGTATCCGCAAGCAGCTCTTCTATAAACGGGCGCAGGCGGCTGCTGCCCGCGCTTGCCATCGTCTCGCTGCCCGCATAGGTCGGGAAGGCGGCCGACTCCTCCAGTACGGCGCAGGCGTCGGTATAGGCCTGCCAGATCTCCTCACCTGAAAGCCGGTTTGCCGCCGCGTCAAGCGTCGCGTGCAGCGCCAGCTCCCCGGCCTTTGCAAGCCTGTCGAGCGCGTTGGCCCAGCCTGCGATTTCCTCGGTCAGATTGGGATTGACGTCGCCCGCAAGCAGGGTCCCGCAGGCTTCCCCGATCTCCGCAAACGCCTCGAGCAGCGGCGCGCCCGCCGCATCCAGATCTCCGTTCGACGCGGCCGCTTTCCGGAATGCGGTGAACAGGTCCGCGATGTACTGCGACTCCTCGTTGTGCAGGCCGTAGCCGACCGACACGTTCTCCGAAAAGATGCGCAGCGCGTGCGCAAGCGCAGGCTCTATGTATGCAAAGGAGGCCTCCCAGCTCGCGTTGGCGTCGTAGGCGGCCATGTTCCAGGTGTAATCCGCGACCGAGAACAGTGAGACTTTGGACGCTTCCGCCTGGTTCATCGGGTTGGATACCAGGCCGCTGAGGCCCTGCACGTCGTTGCCGAGCTCCATCGAACGGCCCATGAGCAGGTTGCCCGGGCAATAGTCGTTGACCGGGAAATTCCACCACACAAACACATCCCGCTGCACAATACCCGTCACCCAATCAATGACGCTGCGCGTGATGTTGCTCGTGACGCTGTCGCCGGTCCACATGAGCTGGATGTTCGGATCGAGGCCGCGCATGGCCTCCAGATAGGCGATGCCCTGCTCCTGCACGCCCCAATCCTTGTTATAGTAGGTCGGCACAAAAACAATCGGCTTAACGTCTCCCTTGGCCTGCACAAACTCGGTTTCGAGCCGGTTTAAAAGCGCCACGATCTTCTCGCGGTCCTCATAGCCCTTGTTCAGGTCGATATCATCCATAAAGAAGCCGAACTGCCGCACGCCGACGGAATAGAGCTGGTCGAGCTTGTCGACGACCGCCTGGTAATCCGCCTCGCTCGAAAGGTCGATCGAGAGACCCGGATGGATCGCCCAAATAAACTCCACTTTGGTTTTCCGGCTGGTCTCCACCAGTTCCCCAAGCTGCGCCAGCTCGTCCGCCGGATACGGGTCGCGCCATTTGTCGCGGTGATAGGGGTCGTCCTTCGGGCCATAGATATACGCGTTCATTTTAAACCGCGCGCCGAACTCCATCAGGCTCTGGCGGTCCTCGTGGCTCCAGGGAATGCCGTAGAAGCCCTCGATAAAGCCGCGGAACAGCGTGGACGACCAGTCCTCGATGCGCAGCAGCGAAATGCGCTGCGCATCCTCCGCCAGCAGTTCGTCAAGCGTGGAAAGCCCGAAGAACACCGCGTCGCTGCTCTTGCCGAGAATCGCGATGCGCAGCCCCTCGTCGGAGAGGCCCACATCCAGCACATACGCGTCGGTCTTTTCCATCAGGGCCGCCGGGTCGTATCCCAGAGCTTCCAAATAGGCCTGCGCCGCGCTGTCTTCTCCGTATACGCCGAGCAGCAGGGCGGCCTGTCCCGCTTCGGGCTGTGCAGCCGTCTGCGCGCCAATGCCGCGCGCCTGCAGGATCTCCCGCCACTTGGCCTGTGTGGCCGCGTCGAGTGCGGCGTCTCCCACAACGGTAAACGCGTCTTCCAGCGGCACGTTCTTCTCTTTGAAGGAAAGCGACTGCGGGACCGGGTAGAGCCGGTACGCCAGCGGCACCTGCTCGCGGGCGAGCACCAGCACGTCGAACGTACGGGTTGCCGCCGCCTCTCCGGTCGTGGCTTCGGCGGTCAGCGTGACCGTCGTATTCTGTTCGGGAAGGGAAATGCTCGCATTGCCGTCGTCAATGGCGATGATCTCGGGATGCGAGGAGCGCCAGGCGACGCGGGTCTCGCGCAGCCTGCCTTCGGTTTGCAGCGTGAAATCCCGATAGGCCGAGGACGGCGCGGTCAGCGACGCGACCGTCTGGTCCGCGATTTGCTGATCGGTAAGAGCCGCCGTCTCCGGGTCTGCATACACCTCAAACTCATACAGCGAATACCCCGTGCCCTGTGTGTTCGCGCCGTACGGGGTGCGTTCGATGCCCTGCATTTTGACATAGCGGGCCGAAACCGGCTCGAACTCCACCGTGTCGGTCTGTTCGATATTGCTGCCGGTGTTGACGCCCTTGTAGGCCGTGCGCCAGTTCTCCGCATCGTAGGAGACGAGGATTTCGTATCGCATGGCCTTGAGCTGCCAGTTTAAAACCACCTTGCCAACGTCGTACACCGCGCCCAGGTCCACATAGCACCAGGCGTCCGCCGACGTGTTGGAAGACCATCTGGAATTGGGCGACGTGTCTCCGTCGACCATGAGCGCAGGCGTCCAGCGCCCGTCGTCCACCTCGGAACCCGATGCGGCGACCGCCTTTCCCAGCGCGAGATTCCCGCCATCCGCGGCCAGGGCCGGAAACGGCACGCCGGCAAACAGGGAAAGCGTGATCGCCAGGCTGAGCAGGCAGGAGGTCAGGCGTTTCCAGAGTTTCATACTCTTTCACTCTCCGTTTCTTGTTGTATATGTGCGGCCCTCCCGGGACGGAAGGGCCTGCACGTTCACTGTTGATTACGGATGGCCGCCGTTACCGGCGGATCTCAAATTTGAGTGTTTTGGACTCGTTGCCCGCCGCGTCGACCGCCTTGACCTCATAGACGCCCGGTTCGGTAAACTTGCAGCGGTATTCGTTCTCCGCCACAAGCGCGCCGTTTACATAGTAGTCCACGCGTCTGTCCGCCGTCACGGCCACGTTGTACCTTGTTACGCCGTTTAAAATATAGAAGTTGGTGCTTAAAATCGGCACGCTCTTTTCTATCGTGAACACAAACGCCGCGGAGCGGTTGCCCGCCTTGTCGTAGGCGCGCACGACATGCCGTCCCGGCTCGGTCACGGTAAGCTCTCTCGAGAAATCTTCTATTGTCACGCCGTCGAGCTCGAACCGTGCGTCCTCGTCCGCGCGCACCACAACGTCCTGGTTCGTCGAGCCGTTTGTTTCGACCTGCTCGGATCCGAGCACCGGCCCGGTCCGGTCGATCGCGAACCGCAGCGTTTCGGAAACGCCGCCGTCGTCCGAGCGCGCATAGACCGTGTAGCTTCCCTCGGTCGAGAGCAGCAAGTTGTTGCCCTGTCTGTCGAGCGCCACGTCGTTGACCACCCAGGTGACCTTTTTATTGGCCAGAATGCGGACGCTGCCGCGCGTCGACGCGCCGTTCTCGATGCCCGAAAGCACCGGGGTTTCCGCCGGAGGCGGCACCTCGCGCGAGGCGGTCGCGATCTCGAAAATTTCAGGCGCTGCGCCGTTTTCCCAACGGATGCGGATTTCATATACATAGCCGAAGTGCGAGATGTTGATGCGGTTGCAGGCCTTGTCCAGCTTGCCGGCGCTCTTCACACCCAGCTCGCTGACGATCTCAACCGCGGCATTTGAAATCTTGTCGCCGTTTTGCAGCACGATCAGCTCGGTCGCGCCGCGATAATCGCTGTTGGTATAGGTCAGAACGCCGGACGCATCTTCCGGCGCATAGCTCGTGCGCAGGTTGTCGTCGCAGGCCGCGAAGACCGCGCCGCCGGACGTCGACTGCACCGCCAGCGAGCCGGAAGCGCCCATGACGCCGTTGAACGACACTTCATAGAGCTTGATCCACTGGGTGAAGTCCTTTGTGAGACGGATGCGCACATACCGCGCCTGTTTGCCGCCAACCTCCAGGTTGGTCACATAGCCGGTCGCTTCTCCGCCCTTCACGATTTCGCCAACCTTGGTCCAGGCGCTGTTGTTGGTCGAAATCTCCACGTCGGCCGCCTGGATCTCGTCGCCCTTGCGCATGTAAAACGCCATCTCATAGAGCGTGATCGGCTTGCCAAAATCGAAGGTGATGGTCTGGCCGGCCTTTTGCGCCTGTCCCTGCCACATCCAGGTATCCAGATCGCCGTCGAGCATCTTGTCGGCCGTATAGGTCTGGTAGAATTTCATACTGCTGCCCAGTGTAACGTTGATTTGGTCGATATTTTCCAGTTGGACCACGTCGAACTGCGAGAGGGTAAACCGCAAGGGTTCCGTTCCAGCATTGACGAGCCGCACATATTTGGCCGTCGCTCCTCTTCCGTTGCCCTCGACCGCGGTCCAGTCTATGCCGTTGCGCGAGACTTCCAGCACGGCCTCTGCGGGGGCGCCCTGAACCGCAACGTTATAGAGCTTGTGCAGGGTGCTCAGCCGCACGCCCAGATATTCGCCCGGCGCCAAAGTGATCTCGCCGTCCGGCACAACCGAAACGGTCTGGCCGTCCGAAGCCGGGAGCAGGCCTTGCAGCGCGGCAACATTGGTGTACACCGCCACGGTGTCCGGCAGGGTATCGGCGCCCGCCAATACGGCCGCCTTCACCTGGTCGTGCAGAATCGAAAGCACGTTTTCCACGAATGGACGGATCCGCACGGTACCGGCCTTGGCCATTGTTCCGCCGCCCGGTACCGTCGGGAACACGCCGGTGTTCAAAAGCGCGGCGCTGGCCGCCGAGTAGGCGTTCCAGACCGTTTCGGGGTCTTTGTTCTCCGCCGTCGCTACAAGAGCCGTCTCCACCGCCTTGCTGCCGGCCTTTGCAAGCTGTTTGAGTTCATGCGCCCAGCCGGCCACCTCGTCCGAGAGGTTGGGATTGGCGTCGCTGGTCAGCAGGGTGTCGCATGCGTCGATGATCTTTTGGAACTCCGTGTTGAGTGCGCCGGCGTTTTCCTTCGACACCTCGCCGTTTTGCAGCCCGTCGATAAACGTGGCAAACGGCTCGACCAGATTGCTGGATTCGCCCGCATTCACAAGCGAACCGCCGGAGCCGGAGCACGCATGGGTTGCCAGCGTCCGGAACGCGTCGGCCAGTTCCGGCGTGATGTAGTCAAACGAATCGTGCCAGCTCTGGTCCTGGTTATACGCCCCAAGGTTCCAGGTGTAATCCGCAACCGAGAATAGCGAGACTTTGGAGGCCTCCGCCTGGTTCATCGGATTGGATACCAGGCCGCTCATATGCTGTACGTCGTTGCCCAGTACGCCGCTCGGGCCCAGGAGCAGTTTGTCGGTGCAGTAGTCGTTGACCGGGAAGTTCCACCAGATGAAGATGTCGCGGCCCACAACGTCGTAGATCCACTGCAGCGTGTCGGCGGTGATGCTGCTCATCGTGCCGTCGCCGGTCCACATGATCTCAATATTTTCATCCAGCCCCTTGAGCGCTTCAAGATAGGCCAGGCCCTTGCTGTTGTTCGCGGCGCCTTTGCTGTAGAAGGTCGGCACAAACACCAGCGGCTTCACGTCGCCCTTGGCCGCAACAAACTCTGTTTCCAGTTTGTTGAGCATCGCAACCAACTCGCCGCGCGTGTCGTGCGCCTTGGTGCTGTCGATATCGTCCATAAAGAAACCGAATTGGCGCACGCCCGCGTCGTAGAGCTGTTCAAACTTTGCAACCACCTTGTCGTATTCCGCGGGGTTGCTCAGGTCGATATCCAGTCCGGGATGGATTGCCCAGACAAATTCCACCTTGGTTTCCCTGCCCTTTTCGATGAGCTCCTTGAGCTGGGCAAGCTCCGCATCCGGGTAGAGTTCGCGCCATTTGTTGCGGTGGTAGGCATCGTCCTTCGGACCATAGATATAGGCGTTCATTTTAAACCGCTTGCCGAAGTCCATCAGGCTCTGCCGGTCCTCATGGCTCCAGGGCGTTCCGTAGAAGCCCTCGATGAAGCCGCGGAACTGGGAATCCGGCCAGTCGGTGATGGTGAGCTCGCTCATCTTTTGCGTATTGGCGGCAAAAATCTGGTCCAACGTCGCCACGCCGTAGAAGACCGCGTCGGCACTGTTACCGAGAAGGGCGATTACGCCCGCGTCCTGCGCCGCGATGTTCAGCAGATAGGCGTCCTTTTGCTGCGCCAGCAGCTCGCGCTGCTCCGTGTAACCGGCACAATAGAGGTCGGCTGCGTCGCCTGTGCCCGCCACGCCCAGCAGCAGGCTGGTTGTGCCGGCTTCCGCCTGCCCGGTATACTGCGCGTCAATCCCATATTGCGCAAAGATCTCCTGCAAATACGCGCGGGTGGCCTCGTCCACCGCGTCGCCGACAACGACGTTGAGCCGCTCTGACGGCACGAAATTGTTCTCGCCAAGTGCGAACTGCTGCACCACCGGATAGATATTGTATTCCACCGGAATTTCGCTTATCGCGCGCACCACAACCGGATAACTCTCGGTCAGAACGACCTCCCCACAGGTGACTGTCGCCGTCAACTGTACAGTGGTCCGCTCTTCGGGATGGATCACCGTAACCGCGCCGCCCTCAACCGAGAGGATTGCGGGGTCGGAGGATTCCCAAGCAACGGTTGTATACTTGACGCCTTTGGTTTGCAGCGTGAAATCCTTATAGACTGCGCTGGGAACCTGCAGGCCGTTCAGCACTTCCTCCGCCGCCTGCTGCTCGGTCAGCGACGAAGAATGGGTGTCCTCATAGACTTCAAACTCATACAGGGAATAGCCGTATTTGGTATCGCCGACCGGATAGCGCTCGATGCCCTGCATCTTGACATACCGCGCGCGCACGGTGTCAAAGGTGAGGTCGTCGACCTTCGACTGCGCGCCGGAGTTGACCAGCGTGGAATACACCACGTTCCAGTTTTCGCCGTCGGTCGATACTTCCACTCTGTAGCCGATGGCGCGCAGTTGCCAGTTGAGCACAACCCTGTTGATGTCGTAAACTTCGCCCAGGTCCACATAGCACCAGGCGTCGTCCGCTTTGTTGGAGGACCATCTGGAAGCGGCGCTGACAAATCCGTCCACCATCAGCTCGGGGGCGAACCGCCCGTCGCTCACCTCGTTGCCCGAGACCACAACCGGCCTTTGATAGGCCAGATTGCCCTGCGGGTCGTAGGTCTGATAGATCTCAAACTCATACATCGAGTAGCCGTATATCCTGCCGTCTCCCAGCGGGCTGCGCTCTATGCCCTGCATTTTGACGTATTGGGCCGTTTGGGATTCAAATTCAATCGTATCGGTTTTTGCAGTGGCGCTGGTTTCGTCCCTCTGGGTGTGGACCGTCGTCCAGTCCTCCCCGTCGAGCGAGAGCTGGAGCGAAAACTCCCTGGCCCGCAGCTCCCAGCTCAGCACCACGCGGTCAATCTCATACGCCGCGCCGAGATCCACATAGATCCAGGCGTCGTCCGCTTTGTTCGAGGACCATCTGGACTCCTTGGAAACAGCGCCGTCCACAACCTTGTCGGGCGTCCAGCGGCCGTCGTCCACCTCGGTGCCCGAGGCGGTCACTTTTTTGCCGAGCGCCAGATTGACAGGCGCCTCCGCCGCGCCTGCCGACAGCGTTTGGAACCCTGCCCAGCTGATCCCTCCAAACAACAGGGAGAGGACCATCGACAGGGACAGCGCAAGCGACAGTATTCGCTTTCCCATAGATGTTTTGTTCATATGTACCTCCTTTGTCTTCATAAATGTCATTGAGCGGGTTGCCCACCCTTTCACCACACCGCCGCGCCGGCTGCTTCACCTCCCGTCCCTGCGGCAGGGTATGGATACGCCGCGTGAAAGCCGCCTTCACACGCACAAACACCTATTTTCGAACATAGTTTCAGCTTTAGTATATTGCGCGATTTTGCAATTGTCAATATACACAGTTCATATATTTTATTCAAATATTTTTTGGTGTAAATATATAAAATTCCTGAACTTTTTATGTAAGCACAAAGCAAATGTGAAACCCGTTCTGTTTGTCTTATCAGCTTTGCTTGGCCGCTTGGTTCCCTTTTGGGCAAACTGCTCAAAGGCCCTATTGATTCCGCTCAATCCTGCCGGCACCTCCACGGCTGAAGGTTGTGTAGATTGTCCCGTTCTTTTTCTGTTTCTACGCTGTGTTGTTGCTGCGGGCTCTTTTTTTTACAATGCGTTTAGACACAGGGAAAAAACACAAGTATGGACATATAGAGCCGTCCGCGCTGTCCTTCCAGAGCCTGTAAATCAAAAAAAGAAAATGCCCGCGAAGAAACGTTTGTTTCTTCGCGGGCGGCCAGAGTTGCTTTTTACACAATATGAAATACCTTGCTTTATAGAAGAAGGCAAGCATTCCATCCGGGTCCATTCGAGGATGTTCTGTGGACAGGTTTTGTAGTGACGGACACCTCCTGTACATCCTGTATATATTGGCGGTCCAGTTGGACAAGAACAATTCGATGGCACTCGATATCCGCGCCAAAACTCTCCGGGTCCTGGGCAAGCTCCGCCTGAACAGATAGCGTCCCTTGATCGGAGTCCATTTTGTTGACTCGATACACATACTCCTTTTTTTGTGGAACCTTGTGAACCAGCAGCAAAACGGCACGGTTCTCAAATGTCTTTTCCTCCACTGCGGGCAACTCCACTTGCCCCAATTGCGTCAGCTTGTCGCATGCAGTCTGGAAGCTTTGGTAATCCGTATAAATGGCGGTCTCCGAATCCCTCTCGCCGCTTGGCCGTAAACCGCTGACCGCTGGTATTTGACCGGTATTCACGTCGCAAAGCTGCTCAAACGGGATGCTCTTCCCATTCCCGCACCCAGCCAACAAAAACAGCATGCAGAACACGATGGACAACAAACGCGTCCCATAACTCTATTTGGCTAGATCGCGTTTATCAAAGCATATTTTCCAATATATTGGTATACTTGTTGCCGTATAGGCCCCAGTATGCTATAGTGGAAAATATATAGTCTGGCAATACGCCTTTTTAGTTGAAAAGGAAGAGATACATGACGGTTTTTTGGATCAAACTGCTCGCGGTTGTCTCAATGCTCGCGGACCACACGGCCTGCGTGCTCGACAACGCCGGGATATTGGGGAGCGGCGCCTCCGGGCTGCTGCATGCGTTTGGACGCATGGCATTCCCGCTCTATGCTTTTCTGGCTGCGAACGGCTGGCGGCATACGCGCAGCAGGCAGCGTTATCTCCGGCGGCTGCTGGTCTTTGCGGGCATTTCCCAGTTGCCGTTCACGTTCGCATTGCAGCGGCTTCCAACCGGCGGCTATCGTTTTTTGCAGCTCAATGTGTTTTTCACGCTTGCCGCCGGTCTGCTGCTCACAAACTGGCTGCAAGCTCTGCCGGGAGCAACCGGGGCCGCACAAGCTCCATTTTGGAAAAAGCTTCTGCCTGTTCTTGTCCTGCTCCCACTTGTGCCATGGATGGACTATTCGTTTTGGGGCGTGCTGCTGATCGCTGTTCTCTGCCTGGCCGGGCGGCGGCGCGCGCAGGGCCTTTTTCTGACGGTCTGGGCGCTGCTGGAGTATACGCCGGACGCGGCCAAACTGGCCGCCAATCCTCTGCATACGCTTTTGCCGCTGCTGTTTGCGCTGTGCGCCGTAGGAGCCGCCCTGTTTTATAACGGAAAAAAAGGGCCTTCTCTTCAATATGCGTTTTATGCGGTCTACCCTGTGCATTTACTCCTTCTGGCCCTGCTTGCACAGTTTGTGCTGCGATGACGTGTACACTTAATAAAATCTGAAAATTAGAATCGAACGCAAAAAAGGCGGGAGAAGTATTCTCCCGCCTTAAAACTATAGCATTCACTTACTCGTCGAGCTTGAGCACCGCCATAAACGCCTCCTGCGGCACCTCGACGCTGCCGAGCTGGCGCATGCGCTTTTTGCCTTCCTTCTGCTTTTCGAGCAGTTTCTTTTTACGTGTGATATCGCCGCCATAGCACTTGGCCAAAACATCCTTGCGCATGGCTTTAACGGTCTCGCGCGCGATGATTTTGCCGCCCACAGCGGCTTGAATCGGCACCTCGAACAACTGTCTCGGAATGTTTTCCTTGAGCTTTTCCGCAATCCTTCTGGCGCGCGGATAGGCTTTGTCGGTATGCACGATAAACGACAGCGCGTCCACCACATCCCCGTTGAGCATGATATCCAGCTTGACAAGCTTGGACGGCATATAGCCAATCAGCTCATAGTCAAACGAGGCGTAGCCCTTGGTGCGGGATTTGAGCGCGTCGAAAAAGTCATAGACAATTTCGTTGAGCGGCAGCACATAGTGCAGGTCCACACGCTCGGCCTCGATGTATTTCATATCCTTAAAGACGCCGCGTCGGTCCTGACAGAGTTCCATAATGTTGCCGACATACTCGCTGGGCGTGTAGATATGCGCGTTGACCATCGGTTCCTCCGCCTGTTGAATCAGCGCCGGGTCGGGATAGTTGGTCGGGTTGTCGATATACACCGTCTCGCCGGAGGCCAGGGTGAGTTTGTAAATGACGCTGGGCGCTGTTGTAATCAGATCCAAATTGTATTCGCGCTCGAGGCGCTCTTGGATGATCTCCATGTGCAGCAACCCCAGAAAACCGCAGCGGAAACCAAATCCCAGTGCAATCGAAGTCTCGGGCTCGAAGGTCAGCGAAGCGTCGTTGAGCTGCAGTTTTTCCAGCGCGTCCCGCAGGTCGGGGTATTTCGCGCCGTCCGCCGGATAGATGCCCGAAAACACCATCGGGTTGACCTTTTTATAGCCCGGCAACGGCTCGTCCGCGGGATTGGCGGCGTCGGTTACCGTGTCGCCCACACGGGTGTCCCCGATGCTCTTGATACTCGCGGTGATGTAGCCAACTTCACCGGCCTGCAAGCAGTCCGCCGGTTCCACGCTGGTTGCGCGCATCCAGCCGGTCTCCACCACGTCGAACTCCGCCCCCGTCGCCATCATGCGCATCCGCATACCCGGACGGATGGTGCCGTCCACAACGCGCACATAGACGATCACGCCTTTATAGGCATCGTAATAGGAGTCGAATATCAACGCTTTGAGCGGTGCGTTCTCGTCTCCGCCCGGCGCAGGAATATCCGAAACCACCCGCGCGAGCACCTGTTCGATATTCACGCCGGCCTTTGCGGAGATACGCGGCGCGTCCATTGCCGGAATGCCAATGATGTCCTCCACCTCGTGGCAGACGCGCTCAGGGTCGGCGGAGGGCAGGTCGATCTTGTTGACAACCGGCAGCACCTCGAGGTCGTGCTCGATCGCCAGGTAGGTGTTGGCGAGTGTCTGCGCTTCAATACCCTGCGAGGCGTCCACCACGAGGATTGCACCCTCGCAGGCCGCCAGCGAACGGGAGACTTCATAGTTAAAATCCACATGGCCGGGCGTGTCGATTAAATTATAGGTGTAAACCGTACCGTCGTCGGCTGTATAATCCAGCGTGACGGCACGCGCTTTAATCGTGATGCCGCGCTCGCGCTCGAGTTCCATATTGTCCAATAACTGCTCGCTCATCTCGCGGCTGGAGACCGAACTGGTCTTCTCCAACATGCGGTCTGCAAGCGTGGACTTGCCGTGGTCGATGTGCGCAATGATGCAAAAATTCCGGATATGGCTTCTGTTGTATGCCAAGTATACCACCTCATACTCGTATTCAAAAACGCATCGGCTTCGCGCCGGTAGAGAAAGGCTGTTAGCCGTTTGTTGCTTTTTACGCACTGCTACATGCTCTGTAAAAAGCAACGGCAGAGCCGTGTATGCAAAATTCGATCCCCAGCCGCTTTGCGGCTATTCTGCCGGGGGCGCAGCGCGCGCAGGGGCGGAACCCGGCATATGGGCGGGAGGATTCCGCAGAATCCGCATCGCCCTGCACATAAACGTATAATGGCCGCTTTGCGGCTATTATACCACAAAACAAACGTCTCCCGCAATTTCCCTGAAAATATTTCCGCTGTTACAGTGTAAACAGCAGCTCCCGGACCCGTTCCACATCCAGATCCTTTTTTCTGCCCTGAAACGCCGCAACGCAGTTCTCCGGCCGGAAAATCTCCCCTGCCGTTTCCATCAGGCCGCCCGGCGTCACCGACTGATAACGCGCCCGGTATTCCTCAATGCTCGAAAATCCCTGCTCGAGTATGACCGATTCGTATGCCATTGTCCAGTTGAGCTCTTCCGGGTCGTCCAGCAGCATCTCGGCATTGTCCACATAGGCGGGAAGCACCTTTGCAAGATCTCTGCCGTCAATATCTGTCTTTGCGGACCGCAATACCTGCACAAAAATCCGCAGCGATTCATATAGCAGCGCCTGCCGGATTTCATAGGCGCAGTACAGATTGCCGATATTGCTGTACTTTTCAAGTGTGGCATGAATGCTGTAGACAAGCCCGCTGCGCTCCGACAATTCCATAAACAGCCGGCTGGCCTCGCCGGAAAACAAAAGGCTGTAAAGCAGGTCCATGCGTGGATGGGCCGCCGCGTCGATCCGCGGAATGTCGAAGTGCAGTTCTGCGCTGCAATAACCGGCGTTTTTTACAACGACCTGTACGTTCCGCCTGCAAAAGCCTTGCGGCACCGGCGCCAGATTCCGGTATTCGGCGCCGGTTTGCGACAGCGCAAGCGCTGCAATTCTTTCGCAAAGGCCGTCCACCTGTCCGGGTGCAAACTGGCCGGTCAGGTAGAAAAACAGCCGGCCCGTTCCGCAGAGCTTGCATGCCTCGGCACGGAGCTGCTTGAGCCGGATGCGATCCACCTCTTCCTGTGTCCCGGCAATCATTCCGTCCAGCGGCGTGCCGTTCCACACCGTATTGCCCGCCAAATGGTGCAGCGAGTTTTTCTCGTCGTTCTCGCGGATTTCTCCCTTGATGCGCAAGCGCTCCTGGTCCACCTCGGCACTGCCAATAAGCAGCGGCAAAAGCACCGAAACAAGCATCTCGGCACAGGCCGCAAAGTGCTTGGGTGCGGCGGTGATCGAAAAATAAATAAACTCTCGGTACGTGCAGGCGTCCAGAACGGCTCCCAGGCTGTCCAGCCTTTCATATAACCGGCCGCCATGGAGCCTGTCCAGATTCTTAAACACAATGTGCTCCCAAAAATGCGAGATGCCCGGGAACTCCTCCCCGTACAGGTTCCCCGCGCGCAGGTATAGGCGCAGGCAAAAGCTGTGCAGGTGTGGCAACCTGTAGCTGTAGACCGATACGCCGTTGGGCGTTGTTCTCTTTTCCTGCATGTACTGCACCCCCATTTTAGCCCGTTTAAAAACAGACGGTAAAGAGGGTCTCTCTTTCCGTCTGTCTCGCTTTAAAAAATGATAAGCCCCACAACCAGCAGCAGTATCAGCACAATTCCAAAATATTTGAGAATGGATTTGCCATTGACGACCTTGGTGAGCATGATATACAGCGGAAACGAAACCGCCACCGTTGCGGTCATAAAGGCAACCGCAATACCGGTGCTCATACCATTTGCAAGCATTGTCTGCACAAGCGGTATTACAGCGATGGTCTCGGTGTGCAGCAGGGAACCGATTCCCAGCGCCGCCAAAAGCAAAACAAGCTTGTTGAGATGCAGAATCCCCGAAAGATCAATCGTGGTTGCATAGTAAGAAATCGCCGAGGACAACGCAACGCCAATCACCAGATACAGCCAGATCCCTTTGAACGCATGGTGGTATTGTGCAGCGCGGTGTGCAACCTGCCCGATACATGGTGATGGTGGCAATCGTGGTGATGGTGATGGCAGTCGCAGCCGTCTCCGTCGCCATTTTGTTTGCGTATCTGCACCTTCATTTTGCTTTTTCCAATTATCAGGCCGGTGGCAACCGCCACCAAATAGCCAGCAAACAGATACAACAGCATAAACTGTGCGCCCATTGTGGTTGCAAGCGACACCAAGGAAACAATATTAATCATCGTAGAAGAGGCCAGAATTGTAAACGCCAGCTCTATTGGAATGCCTGCATAGACCAGTCCCATAAAAACCGGTGCAATCGTACAGGAGCAAAACGGCGAGATCATTCCAATCGCACCGCATATGAGATAGGAGGGAATGCCTCGTTTGGTGTTAATGCGGGAGATGATTTTTTGAAATCCCACAAAGGTTTGCAGATAAGACACCGTCACGTAGATCACTGTAAACAGCACGAAAATCCGGATCAAATCGGCCGAAAAATGGACCAATATTTCTGAAGCCGCCTCCGGCAACCCCAAAATATGGTGATAGAGTTCCTCAAAGATCCCTGTTAACAAACCGCCGTGTTCATGCACCATGTATTCCCCCTGTATTCCTATCTTACCGGCATACAAGCCGCTCAAAGGCCATTTTAGCCGGCCTTATCCGTCTATGCAAATGCTTACATTTGACAATCGACTTTATACCGGATACCGCAAAGGGGGCAGTTGTGGTAACTGCCCCCTTTTCAGTAGTATACGATCCAACAAACGCTTCTATGTTATTTAATTTTTTACAGCTAAAACAATGCATAAAAAAGACCCCATGCAGAAACGCTGCATGGAATCTTTTCTGCTTGTTGTGCCGGCATTGACCTATTTTACCAGGCAGTCACCCACCAAGTATCGTCGGCATAGATGAGCTTAACTTCCGTGTTCGGTATGGGAACGGGTGGGGCCTCATC
>CATNEU010000010.1 GCA_950097605.1 uncultured Oscillospiraceae bacterium
CCACGTTTACGGCCAGCGTTCCATCCGGCCGTCTCACAGGGGAGGACATTACGTTGACGGCCGACAAGGTTGTGAACTTCGTGGTAAACGATGAGATCATTGCAACCGGCACCAGTTACACCATCAGCCAGAGCGGGCTGACGGTTGTGTATATCTACGACCTTGCGGGCAACTATGGCGGCGCCTACAAAGCAAACATCGACAAAACGCCGCCGGTGCTCACTGCGGTTTATGAGGGCACCAACACCGCGGTTGAGAACGGCGCGACTGTGGACAGAAGCGTCACGATCAAAACCAGCAAGACGGCGCAGTTTATCGTCAACGACGGCGCGCCCAGTGACCGCGCCAACTTTATAAAGTTCAAAGATCCGGGAACCTATACGGTCAAGGCAGTGGATGCGCTGGGCAATGTCTCCGAGGTATTTGTGATTACCATTGAAAAATAGCGGGAAGGCAAATCCCTGCAAAACAGTTTAAAAGCCGGAGGGCGGGAATGTTCCCGTCCTCCGGCTTATTGTACGCGCCATCGGTGTTTTGCGCTATTCACCGGCGGGATCTTCCGCCGCCGGCTCCTGCTGGCAGGCTTTGTAGATATCGCCTTTTTTCAGGCCGGTCTGTTTGGCGACCTGCTTGCAGGCGTCGGCGAGCCGCAAGCCACCGGCTGCCAGCTCTTTCGCAATGGCGGCGGCTTCCGAAACCGTATAGGTCTGGACTTCGGGCGGCTGCGCCCCCTCTATAATCAGCACAAATTCCCCTTTGGGGGTGTTTTGCTCAAAATGCGCCAGCGCGCCGGACAGGTCGGTGCGGATGACCTCCTCATGCACCTTGGTCAGCTCGCGCGCCAGCGCAATGCGCCGGTTGCCGAGCGCTTGCAGCAGGTCTGAGAGGGTGGAAACCAGCTTGTGGGGCGCTTCGTAAAAAATCAGCGTGTGCCGGTCGCTTCGGATTTCTTCGAGATGCGCGAGACGGTTTCGCTTGTTGGTGCTCAGAAACCCCTCGAACGCGAAGCGGGAGGTCGAAAGCCCCGAGAGCGCCAGCGCGCTGACCGCCGCGCTCGGCCCCGGCACCACGGCGACCGGCACACCCTGTTCCGCACAGAGGCGGACCAGGTCCTCGCCGGGGTCCGAGATGCAGGGCATGCCCGCGTCGGTGACCACCGCACAGGTCTCGCCCGCCAACAGACGGCTTAAAATGTATTCCCCGCGCTCGCGCAGGTTGTGCTCATAATAGCTCACCAGCGGCTTTTTGATCTCGAAGCGGTTGAGCAGCTTGAGCGAGACGCGGGTGTCCTCCGCCGCAATGAAGTCCGCCTGCCGGAGGGTTTCCACCGCGCGCGGCGACAGGTCGCCCAGGTTGCCGATCGGCGTGCCGACCACATAGAGCATTCCGCCCATATCATACCCCGTCCTTTCCCATAATCCGCAATAGCTCTGCGGAATAGCCGCCGTCGGGTGCATGCACCAGAAGCGGCGGCAGCGCCCGCAGAAACGGACGGGCGCCCTTTTTGCCTTCGATTAAAAACAGCCAGGGCGCCGTGTCGGGCTGTTTCTGTACAAACCGGAGCCGTTTTGGTTCGATATCCGCGGCGCGCATTGCCGTAATCACGTCCGCGAGCCGTTCGGGCCGCTGGCAGAGGCAGAGCCGTCCGCCAAATTGCAGCAGGCTGCCGGCGGCCCGGCAGACGTCCTCTATTGTGCAGAGCGTCTCGTGCCGCGCCACTTTTTCGGCAGGCAGCGCGCTGACGATACCCGCTTGCGGCGCCTTATAGGGCGGGTTGCAGGTGACAAGGCCGAACGCTCCAAAGGGCAGAACGCCGCGGAGCTGCTTTAAGTCCGCCAATACGGCCTGCAAACGGCTCTGAAGCCCGCAGCGCTCGATGGAGAGCGCGAATTGCTGCACCGCCTGCGGCTGGATATCCACGCCCCGGCAGAAGCGGGGCGGGTTTTCCCGCTGCCAAATCATTGGGATGATGCCGCAGCCGGTGCCGAGGTCGCACACCGTGTCCTTTCGCCGGGGGGCGGCAAAATCCGCAAGCAGAAAGGCGTCGGTGCCGAAGCCGTGCTCTTTGGAGGTGTAAACGCCGGCGCCCGGCGAAAGCGTCTCAAACCGGTAGGCGGCTGCTTTGTGCGTCATGGTATGGGTACCCCCCTGTGCTCTTTCAGAGCAATTGTATATCGTGGCAACGCAGTACGGGCCGCCCCACAACCGGCGATTACCGGATCTCCCCTCCGCATTGCGGAGAACAGAGTCCGGCGGCGCCGGGTTGGAGGCGGCCCGCCTGGTTTTGAAAACATTCGCTGCTTAGTCCTGCGGATTCGGAGCGCTGACCGGGCAGACGTCGTGGCAAGCGCCGCAGTCGATGCAGGTATCCGCGTCGATTACGTACTTGTCGTCCCCCGCGCTGATCGCGGAAACAGGGCATTCAGCCTCGCATGCGCCGCAGCTGATGCATTCGTCGTTAATTGCATATGCCATTGGAAATGACACCTCCTTATGGTATTGAATCCAAAAGCGGCGTCCGGAAAGCGACCGGCGCGCGGCTTTCGTATGGCAAGGCCTGTCCCCCAGACGGGACGGGCCTGAAACCGCTTCTATTGTAGCATACATCGCCCAAAAGTCAAATGCCAATCGCAGGGAGGCTATCCCTCCAGATTCGACAGGTCGGCGATCTCCTTGGAGTGCAGCTCGATCTGTGCGTCCTTGAGCAATTTGACGTCCCGGCGGTGGTAGCAGCGCGCGGCGGCCTCGGGATTGCGCTCCAGGCGCACCTTGAGTTGGCCGGTCAGCAGATTCACGTCGATGACCGTGCCGTTGCCCTCTTTGGTGCCGACGTAAGCCCCTACCTTGGGTGTGATTTTGAGCAGGTCCTCGTAGGCCTCCTGCTCAAACTTGAGGCAGCACATCAGCCGGCCACAGGTGCCCGAGATCTTGGTGGGGTTCAGCGAAAGGCCCTGCTCCTTGGCCATTTTGATCGAAACCGGCTGGAACTCGCCCAGAAATGTGGAGCAGCAAAACGGTTTGCCGCAAACGCCCAGGCCGCCGAGCATTTTGGATTCGTCGCGCACGCCGATTTGGCGCAGCTCGATGCGGGTGCGGAACACGCTTGCCAGGTCCTTGACCAGTTCGCGGAAGTCCACGCGGCCGTCTGCGGTGAAATAGAACAGCACTTTGTTGTTGTCGAAGGTATACTCCACGTCCACGAGCTTCATTTCGAGCTTGTGGTCGGCTATTTTTTTCAAACAGATCGAAAACGCCTGCTTTTCGCGGCGCTTGTTGTCCTCCACATGGGCCATATCCTCTTCGGTGGCGATGCGGATGACCGTCTTAAGCGGGCGGACAATCTGCGATTCCGGCACCTCGCGGTTCGGCATGGCAACCTCGCCGCACTCAATGCCGCGCGCGGTCTCGACGATGACGTGCGCGCCCGCGGCAACCTGTTTGCCCTCAGGGTCGAAATAATAAATTTTGCCAACGTTTTTAAAACGAACGCCAATTACTTCTGCCATTGGTGACCTCCCGTATATTGATAGCTGGCCCCGCGTGCGGGGCGCTTTTTTATGTGATGCGCGAACTTAGCTGCAAACGGCCCTTTTGAGGCTTGCGCAGAGCCAGGTTGCAAGCAGCGGGCCGTTTGCGTTGCTCTGCAGGGCGGCCTGCGCGCGGCCGAATATATCAATGGCTTCCAACGCCTGGTCCACGCGCAGATGTTCCGCAATTTCTGCAAGCTGCGCTTCCTGCGCGGTGATATAGACCCCAGCTCCGGTCTTGTGTGAAATAACGTCCCGCAGAATGTTGACGGCAATCGGAAGAAAGAGCTTCATGAGTTCGCGGTCCTTCTCGATCTTGCCGGTCAGCACCAGCAGGTCGTATTCATTTGGAGAGACCATTGCCCTGCAAAAATCCAGGCTGTAGGCAATCTGCCGGCCGAAGTCCTCGTCCTGCACCAGGCGCAGCGCCTTGCCGATATTGCCGTCGAACACACCCGCTGCATAGGCAATGCGGGCCGGGTCGGCCTTTGGCAGGCGCTTTTGCAGCACCGCGGCGCAGTCCGCGCGGGACGGCGGCAGCAGCGTGAAGGGCGAAACGCGGGAGAGCACGGTTTCGAGCAGCTCGGAGGCCGACAGCACGGTCAGCACAAACACGCCGTAGGACGGCGGCTCCTCGAGTATCTTCAGCAGCGCGTTCTGTGCATGGGTGTTCATCCGTCCCGCATCGGGCAGGATGCAGACCTTATAGCCGGCCTCGTTGGGACGCACGTAGAACCACTCGCGCACTGCGCGCACGGCGTCCACCGTGATCATGCCGGCCTTGCCCTGCGCCTCCACGACGGTGATGTCGGGATGGATGCCGGCGGCTGCCTTTTTGCAGGGCGTGCAGACGCCGCAGGGCTTTTGCGCGGCGGTGCAGACAAGCGCCTGCGCGAGCAAAAGCGCCAGTGTTTTGCGCCCGGTGCCTTCGTCGCCCTCCAGCAAAATGGCGTGAGGCAAACGCCCGTCACGCAGTGCGGCGGCGAGCGTTTGCCTCACATGTGTATTTCCGGTAAAGCCCTCGAAGCTGACGCTTACCATTACAGCTTCTCAAAGCGTTCTACGTCGAGAACGAAGAGCGTTGCGCCGCCGACAGTGACCTCGACGGGGAACGCCGTGTACAGCCCGGCTCCATAGGATGCCGACGAAGGGACGACCTGGGTGCGTTTTTTGCTGTATTTTGCGATGATTTCCATGACGGTATCCACCTTGCTGTCGTCCACACCGATGATAAAGGTCGTGTTGCCTTCGCGCAGGAAACCGCCGGTGGTGGCAAGCTTGGTGACGGAGTATCCCTCTTTGGTGAGATTGGACGACACCATGCTGCTGTCATCATTGTTTACAATTGCAAAAATCAGTTTCATAACCAAAACCCTCCTTTTAGGCTGTTCTTCAGTGGCGGAAAGCCCGGCAGACGTGGGAAAACAACGTGGATGCACGGTTTCCGGCAGCGTTTGGAGCGGGGGTTTTCCGCACTTTTATTTTACCACTTTTAAGGCGTTCAGTCCATAGTCCGCAAGCAGATTCTTTAATTTCCCGGTAATTTTTTCACCGGGCATCACGAGCGGTACGCCGGGGGGACAGGGGCTTTTGGCGCAGGCCGCAACGCGCCCCTCGCACCGGGCGACGGGCAGCAGCTCGCAGGGGGCAAGCACGGCCTCGCGCAGCGTCATAACGCGCGCGGGGTGCAGGTCCTCCGGGACAGGGCAGGGCAGCGGCGGCGCGGGTATAAAGGCGTCAAGCGCCTGGCGCAGCCTGTCAAAGTCCGCCGGGGTGTTAAACGGGGAGGGCAGCAGCACCACCCAGCCGTTCGAGACGTATTCCGGCTCGACGCCGTGCGCGCGCAGATGCCGTGCGAACCGTTCGCCGGTGCATCCGGCGGACAGCGTACCGAGCGAGAGACGCGCGGGGTCTCGGTCCCCGGCGGGTAGGGAGAAGCCTTTGGAAACCGCGAGCGCCTCCAGTGCCGCGACCGTTTGGCAGAGCGCGGCAAAGTCCCGGCGCGCATCGGTTTCGAGATAGGATGCGCAGGCGTCGAGGGAGAGCATCGTGAGATAGGAGGGACTGGTGGACCCAAACAGCGCCATTGCATCCTTGGCGGCGGCCCTGTCGAACGCCGGGTCCCCAATGTGCAGATACGCGCCGCCCGTGAAAACCGGCAGCGTCTTGTGCGCCGAGTCCGCGCAGAGCGAGGCCCCGAGCGACAGTGGGTGCCGGTCGGGCGAGAGGAACCGCAAGTGCGCGCCGTGCGCGTTGTCCACGAGCAGCGGCAGGCCGCGCGCCCGGCAGACCGACGCGACGCCCGCGACGTCCGACCGGACGCCGAAATAGTCCGGCGTGGTCAAATAGACCGCGCAGGCGTCCGGCGCGCCGGAGAGCGCCTGCGCGTAGGCGGCGGGCGACGCCGTGCCCGGCAGGCCGCCCGCCCGGTCCCGGTCGGGATAGACAAAGACCGGCTCCAGCCCGAGCAGGGCCATCGCATTCACGGCGCTCACATGCAGGTTGCGGGTGCAGACCACCTTCCCGCCCGGCCGGGCGGCGAGCGCGAGCATCGCCTGGATGCAGAGGGTGTTGCCGCCCGCGCTGAGCAGCGTCTCGCGGCTTCCATAGACCGTCGCGAGACGGGCTTCGGTTTCGGCGATCACGCCGTCCGATTCATACAGGCTGTCCGCCCCCTGCACCTCGGTGATGTCGAGCCGGGACAGCGGCAAGCCCGCATACAGCGGGAAATTTCCCTTGTGTGCGGGCATGTGGAAGCGGGAAACGCCGCTTGCGTTGTATTGCTCTAAAAAGGGGAGGAGCCCCTTCTCCGTCCTGTTCATTTTATTCGCCTTTGGCGCTGGCGGAGCCGGATTTCCCGCCGCCTGCCGGCGGGTTTTGCCCGGTGCTGTTTTGGCTTTTCCCCTCGCTGAACGCCTTTTGCATCGTTTCGAGCTTTTGGCGTGTGCGCAGCTTGCGCTGCACCTTGTGCAGCCTGTCCACCGTGTTCTGCGCCGCACCGACTATTCTGTGCATCGCGCCGTTGAGTACGTAGTCGAATTCGCCCGCGAAGGTCACAATTTTGCCGTTAAAGCCCTTTTTGAACTTGTATACGCCGTACATTGGGCTGTTTTCGCTGAGATCGACCGGGATGCCCTGGAAGTCGTAGAGCGTGCCGCCGTCCTCCATTGCCCACTTGATCATCTCCCACTGCATCAGGTGGTTGGGCATGACCTTGCGGATGCTGGAGTCCGAAGCGCCGTATACATAGCAGGTTTTCCCGGAATATTTGGTTGTGACCGCGCCCGAAATGGGTTTGCCCTGGTAATAGCAGATGTACAGCCGCGCGTGCTCGCCCATTGCGTCGAGAAAGCGTGCAAAGTACTCCTTCGGGCGGACCGTGAAGCCGTCGCGCCCGCCGGTTTCGCAATAGATCGGATAGAAGTCGTCAAGCGCGGATTTGTCGCAGATGCGGCATTCCACGCCGTGCTTGAGGGCCACGCGGATGTTGTACCGCCATTTGGAGTGGAACGAGGCGAGCAGCTCCTCCTCGGTTTTGCCGGCGATATCCAGCATGTAGTTGCTGCGGGTCTGGATGGTTTCAAAGTCCTTTAAATGGGGGGTGAATTGAAAACCGAGTTTCCGGGCAAGCGCGATGAACCGCTCGTCGTCTTCGAGCACATAGGGGTCCATTTTAAACAGATAGCCGCGGTGCTTTTTCCCGACGGCCTTTGCGCCCTCGAGCAGGTCGCGCAGCACGGCCTCGTCGTAAAAATCGCAGACCGGCCCGCGCGGCGCATAGAGCAGGCTGCAGCCGAACAACGGCACCTTGCGGATCAGAATTAGGCAGGAGCCGGCGATTTTGCCGTTTTCACCGCGCGAGAGCACGGCTTCCCAGCCCCAGTTGTATTTCAGCCGGGTCCATTCGACCGACTGCATAAAGCCGCCGTTGGGGTGCCCTTCCACGAAGGCGGTGTATTCAGCGAGCGCTTTCTGGTCGCTCTTATTTAGTATTTCCATCGTCTCTCTCCTTCTTCTCATCCGGCGGCTCCGACCGCAGATGCGCTGACTGACTAAAATTATACACGCTTTAGAGGCGTTGTCAAATGGTTACAGAACGGCGCCCGGATTTTGGAGGGCGGAACACCACTGTGTGCGCTCCCCGAATTTTTAGAGCGGGGCCGTGTCCGTTTCTTTCTATGTAAACGGGGGCGGCGTTCCGTCCCCGTCGATGCAATTTACCGGATGATGCAGCCAAAAGCTTTTGCGGCCTCTTGTTCTCCCGAGGCCTTGGCCACGTCGCTGAGGGAGAGCATTCCCTCCAGGCGGCCGTCCTCCACCACGGGCAGACGGCGGATCTGATGCGCTGCCATGAGCTCGGCGGCCGTGCCCAGCGAATGGCCCGGCGCAACTGCCGTAGCGCTTTCGGTCATCACTGCGCAGACGGCGGTTTTGCCCGGGTCTTTTCCCTGCGAGGTGCAGCGCAGCACAATGTCGCGGTCGGTCACAATGCCGGCCACGCCGTGGTCGTTCGTAACCGGCAGACAGCCGACGTTGTATACGCTCATGAGTTTCGCGGCTTCCTCGACGGTCTGAGAACTTTTCACCGACACGGGATTGGTGCACATTGCGTCTTTCACCAGCATAGCGGGTCCCTCCATTTCGGCAGGAAGCGGCATATTGTCCGCTTCGGCTTCGAGTTTGCGGACTTCGCGGCCTGTGCGGCGCGGGAGGCGCCGCGCGCTTTCCGCGCCTGCGGCACGGGCCGCGAAGCACAGACGCGCTTTTCAAAACGCGTGTGCGTTTTGAAAACGGCGGGCGAACCGCCCGCCGTGCCGCGCGATCTGTGCGCTCCGCCGAAGACCGCCCGAAGGCGGCCCCATTCGCGTGCGCGAATGCATTAAAATGCGGTGCGCATTTTAATTTTCGGCGGTTATAGTATGGGCAGGCGCGCCGTGGACTATACCGTAATTGCGGTGGAGGACCGCCGGGCCGCGAAAGCCGAACGCGCGGGTTTTGCACAGCGTGTCGATCTGTCCGGCCTCGACAAACTGGACCAGATCTTCCGAAAGCAGGCCGACGCGGGTGGGTCGGGCGTTCCGGTTCATCGGGCAGACGTCCTGGCAGACGTCGCAGCCCCAGATCAGCCCGCCTTTGCGAACGGCAGCCTCCTCTTCAGGCGTGAGCACACCCTTTTTCTGGGTCAGAAACGACAGGCAGCGCGTGACCTCCCGTCCGCCTGGCTGCAGGCAGCCGGCCGGGCAGGCGCGGACGCACGCGCCGCAGCCGATACAGCCTGTATGCGCGTGCACATCGGCCGGCAGGGAGAGCGTGGTTACAATTTCGCCCACAAAGACCTACGACCCATATACCGGGTTGATGACCAGCCCGTTTACGCCCAAAACGCCGAGTCCGGCCGCACAGGCGGCCCGCACCTCTGGAATTGGAGAATTGTCGGCGAACAGTGCAAACTGTTCTTCGGGATACAGCGCTTCCAGTGCGGGCAGAACCTCTGCGGCAAGCCGGGCGGCCACTCTGTGATAGTCGGGGGCCACCGCGTATTTGGCGAGGTTGCGCGGCCCTGTATAGGACGGCTGCAAATAACTCATCAAAAATACAAGGATGCTTTTTGCGCCCTGTGGGACGCGGCTTTTTGCGCGGCAGTGCAGCAGCTCGTTTTCAAATGCCGAAAACGGGCACACCCCGATCTCGGTGATCCCGAACCGGCCAAAAAGCCGCCGGATGGATTCCATAGGATTGTCCTCCTTTCCTGTTGGATGCCAGAAGTTGCCCAAAGTAGTTGCACGATGCTGCAATATGGTTTAAAATAGTAGAAAAATATACAGATATATACACAGGTTGTGTGCGCCGCCCGCTTGCAGGGGCGGCGCTGGGGAGGGAATGCGATGTTTGCTTCGGGAGCGGCGCTGCCGGTTGTGCTGCTGGTGCTCTATCTGTTCACAGGGGCCGGTATCAACCTGTTTGGCTGCGCCTATCGCAGCCGGATGCTCAAGCGGGTGGGCTTTGCCGCCTGGATCACGGCGGCGCTGGTGCTTTTGCTTCTGCTGCTGTTCTGGATTCTATTCTAGCGTGTATAGACAGCGGCTTGGCTGTACAGAGCAGCGTGTAGGCGGCGTATGCAAGGATGTGAAAAGCCATGCAGGACGGGAATGGCCCGGCCGTGCATGGCTTTTTGTCGTCTGTGATACAAGTTGGCCGCGCACGGCTGCCTATACCTGCTCCGGCGCCTCGTCCGGCAAGCGGTGGGCGCGCACCTTGGCAATGCGCCGGTCCTCCACGCGCAGCACGGTGAACTCCACATTTTCAATGACCAGGCTGGGCGTTTCGCCGTTGGCCGGGATGCGGCCGAGGTTGCCGGTGATAAAGCCGCCGAGCGTGTCGTAATCGCCGTCCTCCGGAAGGTGCAGGTGCAGCAGTTTGTTCACTTCTTCTAGGTCGGCTGCGCCGTCTATTGTGAACGTCGTCTCGTCCACCCGGGAGAATTCCTCCTCCTCGTTGTCGTATTCGTCCTGGATATCGCCCACAATGGATTCGATCAGGTCCTCCATCGTCACAATGCCCGCGGTGCCGCCGTATTCGTCGACAACAACGGCCATCTGCACTTTTTTGGCCGTGAACTCTTTAAACAGGTCGCGGCAGCGGTTGGACTCCGGCACATAGAGCGCGGGGCGCAGATAGCCGCCCAGATGCGCCTCGTCGGACGAGGTTTGTCCCACCAGGCCCAGCAGGTCCTTGACATAGATAATGCCGGTGATATTGTCCAGGTCGTCGCGGTAAACGGGAATGCGCGAATAGCCTGAAGAGGTGGCGAGCTCCACGATGTCGCGGATTTTCGCAGTTTCCTCCACGCCGGTGATCTCGGTTCGGTGGGTCATTACGTCTCCGGCCGTGCGGTCGTCGAACTCAAAGACGTTGTTGATCATTTCCTTCTGGCTCTCCTCGATCACGCCCTTTTCATTGCCGACGTCCACCATCATGCGGATTTCCTCCTCGGTGACCTCGTCGGCCGTCTGACCGGTGTCCACACCGAACAGGCGGGCCAGCAGGCCGGACGATTTGACAACCAGCCAGGCGAACGGTTTGACCAGGACATAGTTGAAACGCAGCAGCCAGAGCAGCCTGCGGCTGACGCTTTCCGCGTGCTTCATACCCACCTGCTTGGGGACCGTTTCACCCAGCAGCAGCACCACAAAGGAAGCGGCCAGCAGCAGCACCGCCGCCGCCAGCAGCAGCACCGGCTCCCTCTCGAAGCCGGCGAACCAGGAGAGCCCTGCCAGGCTCCCCGAAAACCGGAAAACCGCGATGCCGCCGGCCAGCAGCGAGAGCAGCACGTTTGAGCATTTCATCGACATCATAAAATAAGCGGGGTTGCGCGTCATTTTAAGAATTCCCGCGGCCTTTTTGTCGCCGTCCGCGGCCGCCCTGCGGACCTGGCCGTCGTTTAAGGCGATCACGGCCTCGTACACCGCCGTGAGCAGAAAATTGAAGAGCAGCAGAAAAAGAATGATGGCTATGTACACCATTCGGTTACCGTCCGGGTCAGACATAGGGGATCTCCTTTCAAATTGGTTCGTTTTTAAACGCATCGTGCGGCGGCCTGTCCGGGCCGCCATTTTCATCACATGAGGACAGATACACTATAGTATACCATAAAACGCCGGTTGAAAGTAGAGGCTGCATTTCATTTTGCAGATTTTTCTGCTATATGCAGGGGATAGAGGGGCCAAACCGGCGCCGTTGCGTCTGGGATTTTTCACAGGCGGACCGGTCCGGAGGAAAACCGAGAGGATCTGTCAGAAAAATCACATGAATTTTTAGAATTTCATTTGTTTATTATTTACTTTGTCGGGTAAACGTGATAGAATTTGAATAGTTGCGGTACTGCGCCCATTTTGGGCCGCAGCGCCGCCTATATTTCCAATCTATATTCGACTGAAAGGCAGTTTCTCTGCCTTTTTGGCGTGTCCGCAGACCGGACGCGGGCGGCCGCCGGACCCTTTTTTGCACCGCAAAAATCATGCTGTGCGCCTGTTTTGGTTTCTCCGGCCGCCAGTACGAAACGCCTGATATCTGACTTTGCCGATTCCCGGCGGACCCGGCGCGGCGGAGCCTAAAGGATACCAACCATATCAAGGAGGATAACGAAAATGGCAAGAAAAATGAAAACCATGGACGGTAACAACGCCGCCGCCCATGTAGCCTACGCATTTACGGACCTTGCTGCGATCTACCCGATCACCCCTTCGTCCGTCATGGCGGAAGTGACCGACAAATGGTCGGCCGACGGCCGTGAGAACGTCTTTGGGCAAAAGGTGAAGGTTGTTGAAATGCAGTCCGAGGCAGGCGCCGCCGGCACCGTGCACGGCTCCCTCGCCGCGGGCGCGCTGACCACCACGTTCACGGCTTCCCAGGGCCTTTTGCTGATGATCCCGAATATGTATAAAATCGCCGGCGAGCTGCTGCCCTGCGTGATCCACGTATCCGCCCGCGCGCTTGCCAGCCATGCACTTTCGATCTTCGGCGACCACTCCGACGTATATGCCTGCCGCCAGACCGGTTTTGCCATGCTCTGCGCCAGCAATGTGCAGGAGGTCATGGACCTCGGCGCAGTTGCGCACCTGACCTCCATCAAGTCCCGCGTGCCGTTTTTGCACTTCTTCGACGGTTTCCGCACCTCCCACGAGATCCAGAAGATCGAAACCTGGGATTATAAAGACCTCTCCGATATGCTCGATTTTGACGCTGTGGACGCGTTCCGCCGCAATGCGCTGAATCCGGAGCATCCGGTTCTGCGCGGCACCGCGCAGAACCCGGACATCTTCTTCCAGGCAAGAGAGGCCTGCAACCCGTATTACGACGCGGTTCCGGGCATCGTGGAAGACTATATGAACCAGGTCAACCAGAAAATCGGCACCGATTACAAATTGTTTAACTACCACGGCGCGCCGGATGCCGAAAAGGTCATCGTTGCGATGGGTTCGGTCTGCGACACCATCGAAGAGACCATCGACTACCTCAACGCGGGCGGCGCGAAGCTCGGCCTCGTGAAGGTCCGGCTGTACAGGCCGTTCTCCGCGGAGCGCCTGATCGAGGCGATTCCGGATACCGTCAAGAGCATCTCGGTGCTCGACAGGACCAAAGAGCCGGGCGCGCTCGGCGAGCCGCTCTACCTCGACGTTGTCGCGGCGCTCAAAGCGTCCAAGTTCCACGACGTCCCGGTGTACTCGGGCCGTTACGGCTTGGGCTCCAAGGACACCACCCCGGCGCAGATTGCCGCTGTCTATGACAACGCGGACGCAGAGGGCGCTAAAAAGCGCTTCACCATTGGCATCGTCGACGATGTGACCGGCCTCTCGCTGCCCGAAGCAAAGATTGCGGATACCACTCCGGCCGGCACCACGAGCTGCAAGTTCTGGGGCCTGGGTTCGGACGGTACGGTCGGCGCGAACAAAAACTCGATCAAGATCATCGGCGACCACACCGATCTGTACGCGCAGGCGTATTTCGCATACGACTCCAAAAAATCCGGCGGCGTGACCATCTCGCATCTGCGCTTTGGTTCCCAGCCGATCAAATCGACTTACTTTGTCAGCGAGGCGGACTTTGTGGCCTGCCACAACCCGTCCTATATCGGCAAATACGATATGATTGAGGAAATCAAACCGGGCGGCACCTTCCTGCTCAACTGCAGTTGGGATGCCGAGGAGCTGAACAGAAGGCTTCCCGCGAAGGATAAGAGATATATCGCACAGAACAATATCGGCGTCTACACGATAGACGGCGTGGACATTGCCAGGGAAATCGGCCTGGGCGGCAGGGTCAACACGATCCTCCAGTCGGCGTTCTTCAGCCTTGCAAACGTCATTCCGAAGGAGGACGCAATCCAGTTCATGAAGGACGCGGCCACCGCTTCCTACAGCAAGAAGGGCGACAAAATTGTTGCAATGAACCACGAAGCGATTGAAAAGGGCGCGAACGGCTATGTCAAGATCGACGTTCCGGCCGACTGGGCGAACGCGCAGGACAGCGACAGCGCCGTCTCCGCAACCGGCGACCGGAAAGAGCTCGTCGACTTTGTCAACGACATCCTGGTCCCCGTCAATTCGCAGCGCGGCGACGCTCTGCCGGTTTCCACCTTTAAAGACCGTGCGGACGGCACCTTCCCGCAGGGATCCGCGGCCTATGAGAAACGCGGCATCGCCGTGGATGTTCCGTGCTGGATTCCGGAAAACTGCATCCAGTGTAACTTCTGCTCGTATGTCTGCCCGCACGCGGTTATCCGCCCGGCGGTCATGACCGAGGAGGAGGCCGCAAACGCGCCCGAGGGCATGAAGATGGTGGCAATGACCGGCATGCCGGGCTACAAGTTCGCCATGACCGTTTCGGCGCTCGACTGCACGGGCTGCGGCTCCTGCATCAACGTCTGCCCGGGCAAGAAGGGCAACAAGGCCCTCGAGTTCAAGAAACTCGACAGCCAGCTTGCCGAGCAGAACAACTTTGCCTATGGCTTCGGCCTGCCGATCAAACCCGAAGTGTTTGAGAAATTCAAAGAGACCACTGTCAAAGGCAGCCAGTTCAAGCAGCCGCTGCTCGAGTTCTCGGGCGCCTGCGCAGGCTGCGGCGAGACGCCGTATGCCAAGCTTGCCACCCAACTGTACGGCGACAGGATGTATATTGCAAACGCGACCGGCTGCTCCTCGATCTGGGGCGGCTCCGCGCCGAGCACACCGTATACCGTCAACAAAGACGGCCATGGCCCCACCTGGGCGAACTCCCTGTTTGAGGACAACGCGGAATACGGCTACGGCATGTATCTTGCCCAGGCCACGCTGAGAAACCGGTTGGTCAGCCAGGTGCTCGAGCTTTCCAAGGAAACCGAAGGGGAGACCAAGGAAGCCTGCGAGAACTACCTGTCCACCGTGAACGACGGCGCGGCCAACAAGATCGCAACCGAGAAATTGATTGCGGCTCTCGAGGCCTGCGGCTGCGAAAAGGGCAAAAAGATCCTGGCGGAGAAGGACTATCTCGCGAAGAAGTCCGTCTGGATCCTCGGCGGCGACGGCTGGGCCTACGACATCGGCTTCGGCGGCCTTGACCACGTCATCGCTTCGGGCGAGGATGTGAACATCCTGGTCTTCGACACCGAGGTTTACTCCAACACGGGCGGCCAGTCCTCCAAATCCACTCCGACCGGCGCGGTTGCACAGTTTGCCGCGGCCGGCAAGGAAGTCAAGAAAAAGGATCTCGCTGCAATTGCGATGAGCTATGGCTATGTCTATGTTGCGCAGGTTGCGCAGGGTGCGGACTACAACCAGTGCATCAAGGCCTTCACCGAGGCCGAGAGCTACCACGGCCCGTCGCTGATCATCGCCTACGCACCGTGCATCAACCACGGCATCAAGGGCGGCATGGGCACCAGCCAGACCGAAGAGAAAAAGGCGG
>CATNEU010000011.1 GCA_950097605.1 uncultured Oscillospiraceae bacterium
CCCGGGACAGTTGTCTGCACACCCTGCTGCAGTCCACCGAGTTTCCAAAGGAGCTTTCTGTTTTCTTCACAGAACACTTTGGAAAAGACCCCTTTCTATTCCGGCTTTACCAAAGCTGCTATCCTGTCCTTACATCTGTGCAGGACTTTGCCAATTTTTTGCTGGCGCTTCCGCCAGCCTCTTTCAAAACGCAGCTATTGGAATACTACCAGAGCACGAATAGCACCCGTTCGGATAACCCGCCCCAGGAGCTGTTTGACCAGGCGCTTTCCAGCCAGATCATTGGCTTGCCGGTGGATGACACGATTAAAGTGGCGCTTTTGTTTTTTGTTTTTAATTACGACGCCGTCCTCTCCCAGCTTTGCGAGGTGCTGCTCTCTCTGGAAAGCCGGTTTGAAAGCGCCTATCCCAGCTATTCCACCCAGATCAGCGAATTCAACACCGCGCTGATCCGTTTCAACCAGAACAACGAGGTCATCAAGAGTCTGGAATACCATCTGGATATCAAACTCAAGACCAAATCCGAAACCGCCGCCGCTATTGTAAGCTGCTCTGTTTTAGACCTCACGCACCTCTCCTGTAAAGCCGAGGGCGAGGACACCTATTACTTCAACATCGGCGTGGACCTCGAAACGATTTTCAAGCCCAACACCGTTACCTCCTATATGGACCGCGTGGACCTGCTGGCGCTCGGAAAGGCCCTCGGGGATGATAACCGGCTGAAAATACTGGATATGCTCAACATCAAACCCATGTACACGAGCGAAATTGCCCTGCAACTGAGCCTGCCGTTTCCCTCCGCGCTTTATCATATTGAGGTGCTCAACGCGGCCAATATGCTCTGTACCCAGCACATCGGCCGCAAGGTATACTATTCGCTGAACAAGACCTTTATAGAAGCCGCCTGCCGGTTTTTAAAGGAGAAATTCACAAAATAGTCCAAGCACAGATTTCGCTTCCAGGGCAAAGTTCTCTGCAGTATGAACCGCAATCCAGCGCGCAGAGCTGTATAAAAAGGGCCGTTTCTGTAGAAACGGCCCTTTTTATACAGCTGTAGATTCCGAATTGAAACAGGCCGGCTACGATTTCATCATGTAGCCGATGTTGTCGATCACATTGCCAACGGCCTTCACGGTCTTGTTCATGTTTTTCTTGATCTTCCTCTTATCGGTGCCGATCACTTTGGAACCGACCACATAGGCTGCCGCGCCTGTTACCATGCCGATTGCCATACCCTTGACGGCGGAAGTCATACTCCTGTTGTGCATCTGTATTTTCCCCCTCCTCTGGTTGATTTGCGGCGACCTGGATTCGCCGCCGTTGCCCGCGCCGCTTGCGGGCGTTACGCTGCCGCACAAGCCGCTCTCCTCAGGCATTTCTTAGTCTTCCCCATTTGCGGCGGGACATGCCGCATGGCCGGGCGTTACTATTTTCCAAAACCGTCGTTTTGCATAAACCAGCGGCTTTTTATTTCTATTTTTTGATTCACAAACCTCCACGGCAATTTTTCACCAGTGCATTCTACCAAACTGGTGTATATATTTGCTTAAAATACGGCGCTGTGCAGCAAGGATTTTGTACGGAAACGCAAATTCCCGTTGTTTTGCCCGCAACGCATGATTTTTGCTTCAAATTGTATTAAAATATATAATACATATGATCACCAAGGAGGTTCCACCATGCCCCATCAGTTCAGCCGGGTGGCCGCAATTCATGATATGTCCGGATTTGGCAGATGCTCGCTCACGGTCATTCTGCCGGTGCTCTCGGTGATGGGCGTGCAGGCCTGCCCAGTGCCGACTGCCGTGCTGTCCACCCACACGGGCGGCTTCGGCGAGGTCTCGTGCAGGGACCTGACCGACTTCATCTCCCCCTGTCTGCGGCACTGGCGCCAGATCGGCATCACCTTCGACTGCATCTACAGCGGGTTCCTCTGCTCCGAACGGCAGATTCACAACGTGACTGAATTTTTTGGCGCTTATCCAAACGCGCTCAAAGTTGTGGACCCGGTGATGGGGGACCACGGGAAGGTCTACAAGACCATCTCCCCCGAAATACGCGCCGATATGGCGAGCCTTGTCGCACAGGCGGATATCATCACCCCCAACCTGACCGAAGCCTGCATGCTGCTGGGTACGCCGTATCCAAAGGAGCCGATCTCCCGCTATACGGCCAAAAGCTGGCTTGCCAGGCTGTCGGAAATCGGACCGGACACCGTTGTAATCACCGGCGTGCCGCTTGCAGAGGGCCGTATCTCCAATCTGGGATACGATAAGCGGCACAATTCCTACTGGTGCGTCGAGTGCGACTATGTGCCGGTGTCCTATCCCGGCACTGGAGACATCTATGCAAGCGTGCTGGTCGGCGGCCTGCTGACGGGCGACAGCCTGCCGCTTGCAATGGAGCGCGCCACACGGTTTCTTGAGGTGGCCATCAAAACTACATACAGCTACGGCACGGACCCGCGCGAGGGCGTCATGCTCGAGTCGGCGCTGCCCTGGCTGATCGGCCGCAACATCCTGTGCGGTTATTCTTCCCTCTAGGCGCAGCCGGTATGCCTGCCATATGCCGCTCGGCGCCGCCCCAAATTATGTTTTTGCAGAAAGGCCTGGTGCATGCAAATTGTCCAATCGCAAGAAAATTACCACCTATGACATCGTGGCCGTCGGCTTTATGGCCGCGCTGGTCTTTGTCTCCTCGTATATCAGCATCCCGCTGCCCACCATCATCGGAAACACCCGCATCCACCTCGGCAACGTCTTCTGCCTGCTGGCCGGTCTTCTGCTCGGCGGGCTGAAAGGCGGCCTGGCCGCGGGCATCGGCTCGTGCTTTTTCGACCTGACCAACCCGCTGTACATCGCCTCCGCGCCGTTCACGCTTGTTTTTAAATTTATGATCGGCTTTCTCGCGGGCAACATCGCCTATGGCGGACGGCGCGCGGCCGGCAAGCTTTCCTGGAACATCCTGGCCTGTGCCGTGGGGTCCCTGACCTATGTGCTGCTCTATATCGGCAAGGCGTTTGCTGAAGACGTTTGGTTCCTCGGCACCGAGGTGCAGACGGCCTGGATCGACGTCTCGCAAAAGGCGGTGGTTTCGGGTATCAACGCGCTGATCGCCTGCGTCATCGCGGTTCCGCTCGGCTTTGCTTTGAAAAAAGCACTGTCCAAAACCCGGCTGTACCAGATGGTTATGCGGTGAGTATACGGTCCCGGTTGGCACACATTTATAAAGGAAGGCGCGGCATCCTTTGCGGTTGCCGCGCCTTTGTGCTATACTCTTCTGCGGAAAGATCCCAAGAAAAACAAACGCTTGTATGAAAAAGGAGAGGTCGTGCATTCATGTCACTTCCAACTTTTAAGACGTCCCGCCTCATTCTCCGTCCGCTTGTCCGGGAAGACATCCCGGACGTGCATGCCCTGACACGCCAGCGGGCTGTGGCGCGCACCATGCATTTCCACGCCCATGAAGATATCGAACAGACAGCGCTCTATCTACAGCCGTTTCTGGAGGGCGCCGCGGCAGGACGGGATTTCCCGTTTGCCATCCTGCCGGGAGAAGGCGGCCCATTAATTGGCGTGTTCATCCTCAAACGCGAATCCGCCTGCATCCCACGCTGCGATATGACCATCTTTCTCAGCCCGGACCACTGGGGCATGGGCCTGTGCACCGAGGTGCTGCGGACAATGATTCCCTATGCCTTTGAAACGCTTGGCCTGCAGAGCCTACAGGCCTATGTAGTCGGAGAAAATACCGGCTCCCGCCGCGCGCTTGCGCGCTGCGGGTTCCATATAGACCGCGTTTTGCAGTTCGACGACTGTCCCGACGGACTGTATGTCTACCGTCTGGAGCGCCCGGAAAATTGCCCCAACAAAACCAATTGCGGGTAAACCGCGCGTGAAAGATACGCCGGATTGCCCTAAAAACACGCGGCAAGAGCCGCGGGGCCATGCGTCCCGCGGCTCTTTTTTGCTTTTCGTTGCTGCCGGCCTTTAAAATGTCACCTGTATTTCCGCGCCAGCCATTTGACCAGCACCGAAACCGCAATCAGTGCGGCTCCCACGCCGAACAGCCACCCCTTTGCGGAACCGGAACCGCTCATCATCGAAAACAGATAAAAAACCCCCAGCTTTCCTCCACCTGCAAAATTCAGCGCATAATAGACCATCGGCACCATATAGGAAACCGCCGTGTTGCAGGTGGCAGCCGCTGCCGCCATCCCCAGCCCGCCCAAAAACACCGCGTTGGAGACAGTCCCCCACACCAATCCCATATCCACCGCACAGCCGCTGCTCCGCATAAAAGCTGCAAAGCCGCCAATCAGAAGTGTCAGCGCTGCAAGCGAGCAGGCAATGCGGATCAGGTAAACCGGTACACTGCTTACAAACTGTGCCTGCACGACCTCCTCGATCTCCGGGTTTTGCTCGGGCTGGAACACCGGCGTCAGCAATATGATACCCGTCAAGGAGACAAAGACCTCCAGCGGGACGGCGCTGGCCGTCCTGTCCAGATTTGCCACCCCGAACAGCACCGGCGTCAGCAGCAGCAGGACCAGCGCCAACAGGAAGTGCGGCGCAAAATTATGCCGCAGATTGCTCTTTGCGATGGGCCAAACCTGCAAAGAAGCGTTTGCATTTTCCATAGCCATCCAGCCTGCCCCTCCTTTTTTGTTCATAGACCAAAACGGTCGCTGCAACCAGCAGCAGCGCAAGCGCCGCAAACAGGATTCTGTTTGCCGCAAGGCTGCCAAAGCCATCAATAAAGTTCTGGGTATGGCGCAGCGAATTGTGGCGCGGCGAGAGGCGGAACAGCGAATACCCGCCCTGCATCTCCGTAAGGCCCAAATTGATATCCACAAACCACCACAGCCCCTGTATGGCGACCGCAATCGGCGTATCGGTCAGCTCGGTGAAGAACATGCCGACCGCGGAGGAGATCATCACAGAGGGCAACCCCCACCCCAGCGCGTATTTGAGCGGCGCCAGATAGTCCAGCGCCTCGCCTGGGTACAGTCCCCAGACCGACAGGTTGGAGAGATAGAAAAGCAGGATGGTGGGCAGCATCACCGCCGTGAGAACCGCCGCATAGCGCGTGAAAATCAGCCGCGCGGAGGACGCCCGGCGGGTATAGAGCAGCCCGTTCATCCGCGCGCGTTTGTCCCGCAGGCAGAGCGCCACCGAAAGAAAAACCGGAAGGACCGAAAGCACGCCCACCAGCAGATAATCGCTGAACAGCCGGGCATAGGCCCCGGTGAAGTGATCCGTCTGCTTCGTCCGTTCATATTGCGCGGCTGCTTCCTCATAGGTCAGCGGCACCACGCCAAAACGCGCAAGCTTTTCGGGCGCATAGTCCGAGCCGCCGCCAACCAACCGGTCCGCCCGCTCCATGCAATCCTTGAAGAAAGCATAGTCCACGCTTTCCTTTAGGGAGATGCGTCCGGCCTGTGCACCGGCCTGTGCGTCCGAAGGCATCGTCACCGAAAAGCCGCCGTCCTGCTGAACAGAAAGCCCATCATCCGTTCCAATTGCATAGCCTTGGCCATCCTGCCCGTTCAGCGCGAGCAGCTCCTCGGCGGACAGGCCGGTGAGCGCCGAGAGAATATCCGCCATTTCCCGCTGCTTGGCGCTGTCGAGCTTCACATTTTTGTAAAACCCGATGGGATAGGTAACATAGCTGTTCTGGCAGAACGCGCGTGCAAGCGTATCCAACGCGGCCGGCATGATTACCTCCGGCGCCTCTTTGTTTTGGACGCCGTAGTCCTGGCCCGGCTGGGGCTGCTCGATTTTGCGGTCGCTGAAATCCAGCACGTCCTGGCTCACCGGCATGGCGACGAGCGCCACGGCAAAAATGGCAAAGGCGACTGAAAACACCACTTTTTTAAGCTCCCGGAAAAACAGCATCACTGTTCACCTCCCAGCCCGTCGACCTGGGCGCCGCTGCGGTAAAGCCGCAGCATATAGGCGTCCTCAATCGTGGGTTCGCAGAGCTGCGCGCCGCTCACCGGGACTTCGGACAGGCAGCGGATTTGGGTTTTGCCGCCCTGTGTGTGCATGCTGGTGATGCAGAGCTCCTTTTTGAGGCGGGGCAGCTCGCGTTTGTCCACCGCCCTGGTGAACACCTTGCCGGACGCCTCGCCCGTCAGCGCCGAGACCGTCCCATTGTAGAGCAGCCTGCCTTCATTCAGAATCGCGACATTTTCACAGGTCGCCTCGATGTCCCCGACAATGTGGGTGGACAGAAGCACGATACGCTCCTGCGCCACCTCGCAGAGCAGGTTGCGGAAGCGGATCCTCTCCTCGGGGTCCAATCCCGCGGTCGGCTCGTCGACGATCAGGACTTTGGGGTCGCCCAACAGCGCCTGCGCGATGCCCAACCGCCGCTTCATCCCGCCGGAGAGCGCCCGCACCTTTTTGTGCTGCTGCTCGGTCAGATTGACCTTGGCGAGCAGCCGCCGGGTGCGTTCGGCGCGCTCCTTGCCGTTTAATCCGGACAGGACCCCCAAATACTGCATGGCCTCTCCCACCCGCATTGATGGGTACATCGAAAACTCCTGCGGCAGATAGCCGGTGATCCTGCGGATCTCCTTTGTATCCTCAATCGGCACGCCGCAGACACGAATTTGCCCGGCGTTTTTCCGAAGCAGCGTGGCGAGCATTTTCATCAGGGTTGTTTTTCCCGCCCCGTTGCGGCCCAGCAGCCCAAACATCCCCTGTTCGATGGTCAAGCTGATATCCTGCAGCGCCTGTTTGCGGCCATACGATTTCTCCACGTGTTCCATCACAATGCTGGTTTGATTCACTCCAAAAACCCCTTTCCTGGTTGCTTATCGTCCCGCTGTGACCATGGTACAGGGCGAATCTCAACTTTTTATCTACACGCCGTTGTTTTGTGCGGTGCGCCGCACAAAGCACTTCCTCCACCGCCTTTCTTGTGCTATACTCAAGACATCACCAGAATGGGAAAGGAGCAGCTATGAGACGCAAGGAAAGAGAAATGCCGGATCCGGATACCATTGACCGGATCATTCGCAGTTGTGATTGCTGCCGGCTGGGGCTCGCCGACAGGGAAGGGCCGTACATCGTCCCGCTGAACTTTGGCTATCTGCACGAGGGAGATACCCGGATCTTCTACTTCCACAGCGCACGCGAGGGTCGGAAAATCGACCTGATCCGGCAAAACCGGGCCGCGGGGTTCGAGCTGGACACCGGTCACCGGCTGCAGGCCGGACAAAACGCCTGTGGGTATACCTACGGCTTTGCCAGCGTGGTGGGAACCGGGACGGTTTCGATTGTGGAGAGCGGCCCAGAAAAACTGCGGGCGCTGCGGCTGCTGATGGAACACTATACCCAGAAATCGGACTGGGAATTCGACGAAAAGGCCGTCTCGGCCGTGGCCATTCTCAAACTCACGGTCGGTGCGCTCTGCTGCAAAGTGCACGAATAAAACATGCAAAAAGCGCCAGTCCTATAAACAGGGCCGGCGCTTTTACCATTTCGATACTTTTCATTTACAGAGGCCTTCCCGTCTGCCGCGCAAACAACCAGCCTAGAAAACGGCGCGGACCACCGCGCCGCCGCCACCATTGGAGAGGCGCAGAAAGCCGCCGTGCTTTTCGCACAGCACCCGGCAGATGTGCAGGCCCATTCCAAAGTGCTGGCCGCCCGGTGTGTCCTCTGCGCGGTAAAACGGGGCTGTGGCCTTTTCCATTGCTTCCTTGCCAAAACCCGGGCCGTCGTCCGCAACCGTTATCGAAAAGCAAGGGGCGCACGCCAGGGTGACGGTCACCCGGCTGTGCGCATAGCGGGCGGCGTTGGCAATCAGGTTCTCCGCCACCTGCAACACCACCGGCAAATCCAGCAACATCGTTTCCTCCTGGGGGCCGGCCGTCTCCAGCACCAGTTCCTTTTCCCGGCAGAGCGGGCCGCAGCTCTCCGCGATCCACTTCTTTACCTCCCCAAACGTGACTGGCCGCTTGTCCACCGCAATGTCCTCGAGCTTTTGCAGGCTGCTCATCGTCGCGACATAGCTCTCCAGCCGGTCAACATGCGCTTTCATCGCGCCCACGGCGGACACGACCTTCTGCGTGGGCATCCGGCCATCCGGGATATATTTCAAAAGCATCTCGGTTTGGCCCTTCAGCACCGTCAGAGGGGTGCGCAGATCGTGCGAAAACGCGGCGTTCAGCCGCCTGCGCTCCTCGAGCTGCCGCCACATCTCGAGGTGATTCTCCTGCAGCGCCGCCCGCATCTTCTCAAATGAACGGCAGAGCCTGCCCATCTCGTCGCCCTTGTCATAGGACACCGTAAAGTCCAGGTTGTTTTCCGCAATGTTGTCGGCGGCGGCGTCCAGGATTGCAAGCGGCTTTTGCAGCTTGCGCCTGTAAAACAGCGCGCCGGTCGCACCGATGCAGACCGCGAACCAGACGGGCACCAGCGCGATGCCCAAAATGTCCAACGCCTTGTCCAGCCCTTCCTCAAAACCGGTGTAAAACGAGCGGATGTCCCGGGTATAAATCTGCAGCTTTCCGCCCAGCTCGCTGTTTTCAAGAATCACCTGTCCCTGCTGCCCAATCTCTGCATTGTACTGCGCTTGGTATTTTTTATAGAGCATGCTCTGGCCAAACTGGCACAGGCCCAAGGAGGCCGCGGACAGGAACACCGCAACCAGCAGGCAGGCCACGAAATACAGAATAAACGCCCGCTTGAGCGAGGTTGCGCGCATTTTCTTTTTCACAGTGTCCATTTGTATCCGACTCCCCAAACCGTTTCAATCAGCGGTTTTGCGCCCGCCGCGGCAAACTTTGCCCGAACGCGGCGGATGTGCTCGGCAACCACCGTGCTGTCGCCCTCGCTGTCGTATCCCCAAACCCGCTCGTAGATACGCTCCTTGTCAAACACCTGTCCGGCGTGCTGCGAGAGCAGCTCCACAATGTCGAACTCCTTTTTGGCAAGGGTAAGCGGCTTATTTTGATAATAGATCGCACGCTCGGTATAGTCAATTGCAAGCCCGCCCGCAAACTTGATCCTGCCGCGGCGCTGCTTGCGCTTTTCGCGCCGCAGGTGTGCCGCGACGCGCGCGCCAAGCTCGTCTATCGAAAAGGGCTTGACAATATAGTCGTCCCCGCCGCTTCCTAAGCCCTGCAGCTTGTCGCTCTCCTCGATCCGCGCGGTTAAAAAAACAATCGGGCAGGAGACGAAGTTGCGGATTTTTGCGCAGACCTGCAAGCCGTCCATTCCGGGCATGCCGATATCCAGCAGAATCAGGTCCGGCTGCTTTTCCGCTTTACGGACCGCCTCTTCTCCGCTGGCGGCGGTCAGCGTCTCATAGCCATTTAAGGCAAAATAGTCCCGGAGCAGCTCCACGATGTCTCTCTCGTCGTCCACGATCAGTATTTTTTCTTGCATGCCTGGGCGCCTCCCGCTCTCATGATGGATACAGTATACCATAGAATTCTCAACTTTTTCTCTACCCAGGCGCATCCTTTTTTATCCATACCCCGCAAGTGTCTTTTGTCTCTATGCCACAAGCACGGAGTATGGGCACACGTTGAACAGCGGCTGTTTTTTCTGCCGGATCGAACCATGCAAAAAGGCGCTTCCTATTGGAAGCGCCTTTGCCGCCGATTCTATCAACCTGCTCTGCCGGATCAAAGCGCATAGCAGTGGTTGACCGGCCCACTGCCCTTACCGAGCCGCAGCCCGCTTGCAATCGCGCCGGTGATATAGTCCTTTGCCAGGCACACCGCCTCGGGCAGGCCGCGGCCCTCCGCGAGCCGGCAGGCAATTGCGGCGGAGAGCGTGCAGCCTGTCCCATGGGTGTTGGGGTTATCGACTCTGGCGGCTGAAAACCAGTGCATGCCGTCCTCGTCGAGCAGAAGGTCGTCCGCTTCTCCCGTGGCGTGGCCGCCCTTGACCAGCACGGCTGCAGACGTCACGGCTGCAATTTTCCGCGCCGCCCGGCACATTTCCTCCTTTGTGCGCGGCTCTATACCGGATAGGCAAGCGGCCTCCGCAAGATTGGGCGTGACCAGCGCCGCGAGCGGCAGCAGCTTTTCCACAAGCGCCCGTTCCGCGCCTGTATCCAGCAGGCGGCTGCCGCTCGTCGAGACCATCACGGGATCCAGCACAATGTTCCTCGCACCATACTGCGCCAGCTTGTCGGCTACCACTTCAATAATTCCGGCATTTGAGACCATGCCGATTTTAACCGCGTCGGGCCGGATATCGGTGAAAACGCAGTCGAGCTGCGCCGCCACAAACTGCGGGTCGACGTTTAGTACCCCGTATACGCCCGTTGTATTCTGGGCGGTCAGCGAGGTAATTGCGCTCATTGCATAGTGCCGGTGCGCCGTAATGGTCTTGATATCCGCCTGGATGCCCGCGCCGCCGCTGCAGTCGGAACCTGCAATCGTCAATATGGTTTTCATCCGAGCACCTCCTCCGAACGCTCTGCAATCCGGCCGGCGAGCCGCCGCAGCCGCCGGGCGGCTTCATACGGCTGCTCCGCCGCGAGAATCGCCGACACCACGGCCACGCCCGCCGCGCCGCAGCCCGCAAGCTGCGGAATGTTCGATTCCTGCACGCCTCCAATCGCGACGACGGGGATCTCCACCGCGCGCGCTACCTCTGTAAGCTGCGCCGGTGAAATCGTCCGCGCATCCGTCTTGGTGGTGGTGCCGAACACCGCGCCCACGCCGAGATAATCCGCGCCATCCCGCACCGCCTGCGCCGCCTGCGGGACCGTCCGCGCTGATACCCCGAGAATTTTGCCAGGGCCCAGCAGCGCGCGGGCCTCCCGGGCGTTTTGGTCGTTTTGCCCGATGTGCACGCCCGCGGCGTCCACCGCCAGCGCGACCTCCACATCGTCGTTGATAATCAGCGGTGCGCCATACCGGCGGCAAACCGCCTGTACGGCCCGCGCCCGGCTGATAAACGTTTCCCGGTCCGCATCCTTCTCGCGCAGTTGCACCATCGTCACGCCGCCGCGCAGTGCCTGTTCCACCTGCTCCTCGAGCGTCGTTCCCCCGCACCACCTGCGGTCGGTGACCAGATAGAGGCGCAGGAAACCAGGCAGTATTTTTCCGTTTTTCTCCCTCCAGCCGCTATCAAAGTACATCGACATGCTCACCTTTCAGCGCCTTATTCATGTTGCGCACCGCGCACATCTTGCCGCACATGGTGCAGGTGTCGGCGTGCTCCGGCATGGATTCCTCCCGGTAGCGGCGCGCTTTTTCGGGATCAATCGCGAGGCTGAACATTTTCTCCCAGTCGAGGTTTTTGCGCGCCGTGCTCATCTCCCGGTCCCAGTCCCTGGCGCCCGGCAGACCCTTGGCAATGTCCCCGGCGTGCGCGGCGATTTTGGAGGCGACAATCCCCTCCTTCACGTCCTCGAGGGTCGGCAGCCGCAGGTGTTCCGCCGGGGTCACATAGCACAGAAACGACACGCCGTGCGCCGCCGCAAGCGCGCCGCCGATGGCGGCCGTAATGTGGTCGTAGCCCGGCGCAACGTCGGTCACAAGCGGGCCGAGCACATAAAACGGCGCGCCCTTGCAAATCGTCTGCTGCAACTTGACGTTCGCTTCGATCTGATCGAGCGGCATATGCCCCGGCCCCTCGATAATCACCTGCACGTCCTTTGCCCAAGCGCGCTGTGTCAGCTCGCCCAGCACGACAAGCTCTTCGATCTGGGAGAGGTCGCTCGCGTCCTCGATGCAGCCCGGACGGCAGGCGTCGCCCAGACTGATGGTTACGTCGTGCGTCCGGCAGATCTCCAGCACCTCGTCGAAATATTCATAAAACGGGTTTTCGTTGCCGGTCATCTCCATCCAGGAGAAGATCAGCGAGCCGCCGCGCGATACGATGTTGGTCAGCCGCTCGGCCTTTTTGAACCGTGCAGCGGTCGCGCGGTTGATGCCGCAGTGGATCGTCAGAAAATCCACGCCGTCCTCCGCGTGCATCCGCACGATGTCCAGCCACTCCCGCGCCGTGATTTCCGCGAGGTCTTTATGGTAATAGACCACCGCGTCATAAATCGGCACGGTGCCGATCATGGCCGGGCACTCGGCCGTGAGGCGCCGGCGGAACCGGCGGGTATCCCCGAACGAGCTCAAATCCATGATGGCCTCCGCACCCATGTCCACAGCTCCCCGCACCTTGGCAAGCTCGGTGTCGAGGTTCAGGCAATCCCGCGAGGTGCCCAGGTTCACGTTGATTTTGGTGGTGAGCGCCGCGCCTACGCCGTTTGGATCGAGCACCCTATGGTTTTTGTTCGCCGGAATGACAACCTGGCCCTTTGCAACCAGCTCGCGCAGGCGGGCCGGGTCGATCCGTTCTTTGCGTGCGACAATCTCCATTTCCCTAGTCAGGATGCCGTTTTTCGCGGCTTGCATCTGGGTTGTATACTTCATCTGTCCTGTTCCTCCTTCAGTCTGGGAACCCGCCGCATACCCCGCTCCAGGTTCCGGAAAAATGCAAAAACCGGGTGTATCCCCTCTGGATACACCCGGTGCACATCTGGTATGTACGCTGCTTTGGCTGTTCGTGCTCCGCCACCCAAACCATACTCTCCTACGCCGGCATTATCCGTATCAGGTCAAAGGGTCGAAGCTGCATTTCGCTTCCTCTCAGCCTGCCAGCCGCAAGCTCCCCTGTATTCTGTTTTTGTGGCGCGCCGGACAATCCCGCCAAAACGCGCTTATATCCGCCGGTTCCGCCCTTGCCGGGCGCCGGCGCACTGTTTCTGCCTTTTATGGTATCATCCCGGCAGGATTCTGTCAAGCATCCGCCGCATCCGTTTTACGGCGGGATTTTGGAACCGCCTTTTTGGTCAGCTCATACGAAGCCTCGATCATCGCGTATACCTCGGCCTCGGACGCGCCGCGCGCCGGCAGGAGGGTGTTCCAGTGCGTCTTGTTCATATGGTAGCCCGGGATCACCCAATCGTACGCGCCGCGCAGGAAATCCGCCGTCATCGGGTCGCATTTCACATTGACATGCAGTTCTCCTTCCCGCTCATAGAGCAGCGCAAAGATCTTTCGGCCCGCCGAGTGCCGCATTGCGGTCCACACATCGTCCGCAAACGGATAGTCCTCATAGGCGCCGGGCAGCGTCAGGCAATATGCGATCAGCGACCTGCGGTCCATCCGCCCACCTCCTTTTTGGTAAACACGCACAGCCAAACGCAGGCGGGGTCTGTGCTCGTTTCCTCCACGCGATGCCTGCACCCCGCGGGAATCAGGCAGGTATCCCCCGCCGCAAGCGTTTGCGTACCGTCCGCAAAGCGCAGCACCGCCCGGCCGGCCAGCAGCGCAACGAACTCGTCCTCCTGCTGGTCGTACCAAAACCCCGCGGGAGAACATTGGCCGGTTGACACAATCCGTTCGATACGCACGCGTTCATCCTCGTGCAGCACGGTCACAAGCTCCTCATCACGCGGCGCGCCGTCAAATGTCCAGAGATTCAGCATATACAAACACCCCTCTTTCCGAACATGCAGGCCTAAAAACCTGTATATTTAGCCGTACAAACTGATATATTTACGGGTTTTCCATCTAAATACCATATAAAAAGCCGCCGGCACGATGTCCGGCGGCTGCTATTTCTGTCAAGACAGGGTCCGATTAATGGAAAATTGCCTTTTCCGTGTCCTTGTCAAACACATGAATCTTGTTGACATCCAGCGACATCTCGATCTCATCGCCCATTTTGGCGGTCGAGCGCGGGGACACGCGTGCAATCAGGTTGATATCTTCACATTTGAGGTAGAGATAGGTTTCCGCGCCCATGAGCTCGGTGACTTCAACATTACAGACGATCTTGGAAGTTTCCGCTGCTTTAATGAACATCTCCTCGTCGTGCAGGTTTTCCGGCCGGATGCCCATAATGACTTCTTTGTCGATGTAGTCGGCAACGTCCTCCACCTTCGCTTTGCCTTCGGGAAGCACAATGCTGTACTTGCCGTGTGCAAATTCGATGCACACCTTGCCGTCCTTGTTGCGGAGCACCGCGTCGATAAAGTTCATCTGCGGAGAACCCATAAAGCCTGCAACAAACAAGTTGGTCGGGAAAGAATAGAGGTTGTTCGGCGTGTCAACCTGCTGGATGAAGCCATCTTTCATAACAACGATTCTGTCGCCCATCGTCATGGCCTCAACCTGGTCGTGCGTAACATAGATAAAGGTGGTCTGCAGGCGCGCATGCAGCTTGGAGAGCTCGGTCCTCATCTGCGCGCGGAGCTTTGCGTCGAGGTTGGAAAGCGGTTCGTCAAGGAGGAACACCTTCGGCTCACGGACAATTGCACGGCCAAGCGCAACACGCTGGCGCTGACCGCCCGAGAGAGCTTTCGGTTTGCGCTCGAGCAGATGGGAAATATCGAGGATTCTCGCAGCTTCCTGCACTCTTTTTTCAATTTCGTCCTTCGGCGTTTTTCTGAGCTTCAGGCCGAACGCCATATTATCGTAAACGGTCATATGCGGATAGAGCGCGTAGTTCTGGAACACCATCGCGATATCGCGGTCTTTTGGCGCCACGTCGTTGACGAGGGTATCGCCGATGTAGAGCTCTCCGCTCGAAATTTCCTCCAGACCTGCGATCATACGCAGGGTTGTGGATTTACCGCAGCCCGACGGGCCGACCAAGATGATAAACTCTTTATCTGCAATCTCAAGGTTAACGTCTGAAACGGCCGTTACACCGCCCTGATAGGTTTTGTAGATATGACGCAATGACAGATTTGCCATGATACGGACCTCCTGTGTATTTTTATGAAGATAATCCTTCGTATAAACTAGTACTACTATACCAAATTGTATATACAAAATACAATACTCATTTCTCCAAAGTTTAAAAACCTACTTTATGAAAAATTACTAATAATGCACGAAATAAAGACAAAATGCAAACTCTATTCGGTATTCTGCTCCAAAAGTTTCTCCACTTCTTTGTGCAACATTGCTCGGCACTGTCCCAAAC
>CATNEU010000012.1 GCA_950097605.1 uncultured Oscillospiraceae bacterium
TACAGATCGGCGCGGCGCTGTTCAGTGACCCGATGGCCCCGGTGCACATCCTGGAGGGCGTGAACAACTGGCTGGACCAGAACGGTATACGGAATGTCTCGGAGATCGTGGGAACGGTGCAGCCATGGTAGGATCCGGCACTGGATGCCTGCTCTATATCATCCGGCACGCCGAGGCCGCGGGCAACGCGGCGCGCACCTTTCAGGGCCGGACCGACGCCATGTTGACCGAACGTGGACGGTTACAGGCAGAACGGCTCGCTGAACGCTTTCAGAAGATTCCGCTTGACGCGGTCTACACAAGCCCGCTGCAGCGGGCCTGCGATACGGCAGCCGCCGTTTGTCGGAACCATCCGGGCCTGGCGCCGGAGATCGACCCGGATTTGGCGGAGATCGACGGCGGTGACATAGAGGGCAGGAGCTGGGCGGAGTTTTCGGCTTTGTATCCGCAGGCAAGCGCGCTTTGGGATGGGCCGTTGCATCAATTTGCCGCGCCGGGCGGCGAGAGCATGCGGCAGGTATACGACCGGGTTTCCCGCGCGCTCATGCGCATCGCGGCGAACCCGGGACGGGCTGTCGCAGTGGTTTCGCATGGCTGTGCCATAAAAAACCTATTGTGCTTTGCATCGGACGCTGGGTTTGAGCGGCTGGCGGAAACGCCTTGGCCGCAACACGCTTCGGTGAGCTGTATAGAGGCCGGAGAGCATGGGTTCCGCATCCGGTTTGCCAGTGATACCAGCCACCTGGAGGAGGCGCTGCGTGCCCATACCCGTTTTCGCGGCGACGAAGGACGGCAGCAGGTGCAAACGCAGCCGGAATAAAACATCCGTACCGCGGGCAGCCTGCCTGTGGATACTTAAATAGAAGGAAGGCGTACAATGAAAATCATGGCAGTTGATCTCGGGGACGCGCGCACCGGTCTTGCGGCCTGTGACCGCACCGAGTTTTTGGCTTCGCCGCTCGGCGTGATTCACGAGCGGGATTTTGAGGAGCTTTTGAAAAAGGTGGCCCATATGGCGAAGGAATACGACATCGGTGAAATCGTGGTGGGGCATCCCAAGAATATGGACGGCAGCGAAGGCGAGCGCGCGCAGAAGTGCGAGCTGTTTGCCAACCGGCTGCGGGCGATTGTGGAGGTCCCCGTGAAGCTCTGGGACGAACGGTGCACGACGGTTTCGGCTCACAATTATTTAAACCAGACCGACACGCGCGGCAAAAAGCGCAAGGAGATCGTCGACGAGGTTGCCGCGACGATTATTCTGGAGAGCTATATGGACTATCGAAAAAATCAGAGATAGAAAAAAGGGGTATTTGCAAATACCCCTTTTTCTATCTCCGATTTTTCATGTTTTTTATTTTATGGATGTATCTATCTTTTCGTTTGTCGCTCAGGCGTGCTGTGGGCCCATCCTTTTTTGTGAGAAAAAAGGATGCCAAAACTTTTTCTTTCTTTTCTTAACCTCTTGATGCATCTATCTTTTCGTCCGTCGCTCAGGCCGCGACGGGCCCATCCTTTTTGGCGCAGCCCAAAAAGGATGCAAAAAGGCTGGTCAAGGGGGCGAACGGCTCCGCTCCATTTGACGGTACGCCGTACACAGCGCAGCAAAGGGCGACAAAACAGCGGTCGCGGGGAGCGCGGCGCGGGTCGCGGGCCTGCCCCCTTCACAATCCCCGTTCCAGGAGGGAAGCCGAGCCGATAGAAATAGGCTCGTTGCAAGGGAGGAGAACTTTATCAATTAGCCCTTCCCTTGCAGCAAGCCTACTGAAAGCATCCCCACTTGGGTACGGCTGGGGGATTGTTAAGGGGCGCGTCTTCCGACCCATCAGCGCACTTTCTGCGACCGCTGTGTTCTCGCTCTTTGCTTGTCCGAAGACGGCGCAGAGTCAAATGGAGGAAGGTAGCGGCACCCCTTAACCAGATTTTTGCTTCCTTTTTGTCTGTCAAAAAGGAAGTGCCCGTCGCGGCATGAGCGACAAATAAAAAGATAGATGCATCAAAAAGCTATAAAGGAGCTGCAATGAATATACCCAGTCGCGGCCCGAGTGACGAACTATCAGATAGATGCATCTATCCGCTATAAACCCGAAAAAAACTATAAAACCAATTTTATATTTTTTTGACTTTTTCCCAAAAGGCAAAAAAATATGCCGCCCCCGCGATTGCAGGAACAGCACCCCTGGTGGACGATAACGGACTTGAACCGCTGACCCCCTGCACGTCAAGCAGGTGCTCTTCCAGCTGAGCTAATCGTCCATATTTTGTTGTTTTATAGGAAACATCCGTTGCGATGTTGTATATTATAAAACACTTTTTGAACAATTTCAACCCCTTGCAACAAAAAAATTCAATTCCCCGTGTTTTTTACAGATCTCACAAACAAATTGATGGATTAAATGTTTCGATTGTGTAAATAGTACATGCCTTTCGGGACATTTTTCACACGGTTCCACTTTTAAAAAATACAGGCGGTTTGTTGCCGGGTATCACGGCGTATGCTATAATATAGTGGTATGAACCGCACCCGGTTTTGCGCCCTGCGCCGCCGGTTTTCGCGGGTTTGCAGATTCTGTCCGTCTCCATGTTCCGGCGGACTTTTATGAGAAGGAGCGCTTATGAAAATCATCGGCATCGACCCCGGCTATGCAATCGTCGGATACGGCGTGGTCTCCTACGACAAAGGACGGTTTACCACCTATGACTACGGCGCCATCACCACCGAGGCGCACACGCAATTTGAGGGCCGCCTTGCCAAGATTTACGACGAGCTCTCCGATATTCTCACAAAACACAAGCCCGACTACATGTCGATCGAGCAGTTGTTTTTCACGACCAACCAGAAGACGGCGATTGCCGTCGCCCAGGCGCGCGGCGTGATCCTGCTTGCGGCCAAACAGCACGGCGTTGAGGTTTTCGAGTATACGCCGCTGCAGGTCAAACAGTCGGTGGTGGGCTATGGCAAGGCCGTCAAGTCGCAAGTGATGGAGATGACCCGCATCCTGCTGCACCTCAAAGCGGTGCCCAAGCCGGACGACACGGCGGACGCGCTGGCCATTGCCATCTGCCACGCGCACTGCGCGGGCTCGCTGCTGAACCGCAGGCTGATACAGGGAGTATAGACGCGCCTGCCGCCGTTTAATCCCTGTTGTCTATAAAATCCACACAAAACAGAGCTGTGTTCCCCTGCCGTCCACGGTATTCTATAGAAACAGGGAACCAGCGTACCGAGTATAAACGAAGGGAACCAGCGCAATGTATTACAGTGTAAGAGGGACTCTGCTCCATACCGAGCCCGGCGTCGCCGTGATTGAATGCGGCGGCGTGGGCTATAAATGCTTCACAACGTTTACCACCATGTCCAAGCTGCCCGCAATCGGGGGCGAGGCCATGCTCTATACCTTTTTGCATGTCAAGGAGGACGCGCTCGACCTGTTCGGCTTCTCCGACACGGCGGAGCTGACCTGTTTCAAACAACTGCTCACGGTGTCCGGCGTCGGCCCAAAGGTCGCGCTGGCCATCCTGTCGGATTTAACGCCCGGCAGGCTCGCGCTCGCCGTGGTATCGGGCGATGCCAAAACGCTCACGCGCTGCCAAGGGGTAGGCAACAAAACCGCCCAGCGCATCGTGCTCGAGCTCAAGGACAAAATGAAGGGCGCCGATATCGGCGGCGACGTTGCGGTGGCGGCCTCCGCCAGTGCAATACCCGATTCCAACGCCGGAGAGGCCATTGCGGCGCTCGTTGTGCTGGGCTACTCCCAGTCCGAGGCCGCCGTGGCGGTCGGCGGGCTGCAGCCGGACCTTTCGGTTGAAGAGATGATCAAGCGCGGCCTTGGGGCGCTTGCGGGAAAGGTGTGAGCATAAATGGACGAAATGGATTTTGAAAACCGCATGGTTGCGCCCGAGTACGCCGAGTCGGACGCGGACGTGGAAACCACGCTGCGCCCCAAAACGCTCGGGGAGTATATTGGGCAGACCAAGGCCAAGGAGAACCTCTCGGTGTTTATCGAGGCCGCCAAGGGGCGCGGCGAGAGCCTGGACCATGTGCTGCTCTATGGCCCGCCGGGTCTCGGCAAAACAACGCTCGCGGGCATCATCGCAAACGAGATGAACGTGAACCTGCGCGTCACCTCGGGCCCCGCCATTGAAAAGCCCGGCGACCTCGCGGCGCTGCTGACCAACCTCAGCGAGAACGACATCCTGTTTATTGATGAAATTCACCGGATGTCCCGCAGCGTCGAGGAGGTTTTATATCCCGCGATGGAGGACTATGCACTGGATATCATCATCGGCAAGGGCCCCAGCGCGCGCTCGATCCGCATCGACCTGCCGCCGTTTACGCTGATTGGCGCAACCACCCGTGCGGGACAGCTCACCTCCCCGCTGCGCGACCGGTTTGGCGTGATCCTGCGCCTGGAGCTCTATACCAACGAGGAGCTGGCCGAAATCATCCTGCGCAGCGCCAACATTCTGGGCGTTCCCTGCGAGAAAAGCGGCGCGCTCGAGCTGGCCAAGCGTTCCCGCGGCACACCGCGCATTGCCAACCGGCTGCTCAAGCGGGTGCGGGATTTCGCGCAGGTGGTCGGCACCGGCGTGATCAACTACGAAATCACCAAGACGGCGCTTGACCGCCTGGAGATTGACCCGCTGGGGCTGGACAACATCGACCGCCGCATGCTTATGACGATCATCAAAAACTATGCGGGCGGCCCGGTCGGGCTGGAGACGCTCGCAGCCGCGATCGGTGAGGAGTCGGTCACGCTCGAGGACGTCTGCGAGCCCTACCTGATGCAGGTGGGCTTTTTAAGCCGCACACCGCGCGGGCGCTGTGCGACCGCGCTGGCCTACGACTATTTCGGGCTGCCCTACAGCAAGGAGAACGAGCCCGCCAAGGAAGCCGCGCCCTATGAAAACCTCACGCTGTTTGAGGCGCGGGAAGCGCCCGACAACGGCGCGTCCTCTTGACTTTTCGCCGGGCAAGCCGTCCCGGCATCCGATAAAATACCGGCGCGCTGCGCCCCGAAGGAGACTGTTCATGAGAATTGCAGACAGATGGAAAGACTACGAGGTGCTCGACGCATCAAGCGGCGAAAAGCTCGAACGCTGGGGCGGCGTATTGCTGGTTCGTCCCGACCCGCAGATCATCTGGAATACCCCGCGCGGCCGCTCCGAGTGGCGGCGCGCGCACGCGCGCTATCTGCGGTCCTCTTCGGGCGGGGGGCGCTGGGAGCACCGGATCAAAACGGACGAAAGCTGGACCATCCGGTATGGGGACCTCACCTTTCTTATCAAACCGACCGGGTTTAAGCACACCGGCCTGTTTCCCGAGCAAGCCGTGAATTGGGACTTTTTGCGCGATACGATCCAAAGCGCGGGCCGTCCGGTCAAGGTGCTCAACCTCTTTGCCTATACGGGCGGCGCAACGCTCGCCTGTGCGGCGGCCGGCGCCAGCGTCTGCCACGTGGACGCCTCCAAGGGCATGGTGTCCTGGGCGCGCGAAAACGCGGCGCTCTCCGGCCTTGCGGACAAGCCGGTCCGCTGGATTGTGGACGACTGTGAAAAGTTTGTCGCCCGCGAGATCAAGCGCGGCAACCGCTACGACGTTGTGATTATGGACCCGCCGTCCTATGGGCGCGGGCCGGGCGGCGAGATCTGGAAGCTCGAGGACAATGTGCACGCGCTGGTGTCGCTCTGCGCCCAGGTGCTGGCGGATAAGCCGCTGCTGTTTGTGCTCAATTCCTACACCACCGGCCTCTCGCCCTCGGTGATGGAATACCTGCTGGGGGTCACGGTTGCCTCCCGCTTTGGCGGCAAGGTCTCCTCGAGTGAAATCGGCCTGCCCGTGCGGGAGACGGGCTATGCGCTGCCCTGCGGTTCCACCGCAATCTGGCAGGCGGAATAGGCTGCCCGCACCGACGTTTTTTTCACAATCAAGCAGAAAAAAGGACGGTCATAAATGAACGAGATGATACAAACGCAGCATCTTTGCTTTGCCTATGGGCAGTTCGAGGCGTTTTCCGAAGCACCCACGCCGGCCCGCATGGTCTTGCAGGATATCTCGCTTTCGATCGAACGCGGCTCCTTCACCGCCGTGCTCGGGCACAACGGCTGCGGCAAAAGCACGTTGGCCAAGCATTTCAACGCGATCCTGCTGCCGAGCGGCGGCAAGGTGTATGTGGACGGTATTGATACCGCGATGGAAGACAAGATCTTCGACGTGAGACAGCGGGTCGGCATGGTCTTTCAAAACCCGGATAACCAGATCGTCGCGACAATTGTCGAGGAGGACGTGGCGTTCGGCCCTGAAAATCTGGGCATTCCGCGCAAAGAGCTGCGCAGCCGCGTGGATGAAGCGCTCGAAGCCGTGGGTATGACCGACTATAAGGACAAGGCCCCCCACCAGCTCTCGGGCGGGCAGAAGCAGCGCGTGGCAATCGCGGGCATCATCGCGATGCGGCCGGACTGCATCGTGCTCGATGAACCCACCGCGATGCTCGACCCGCGCGGGCGGCGCGAGGTCATCGCGACGATTCGCAGACTCAACCGGGAACACGGCATCACGGTGGTTTTGATCACCCATTATATGGACGAGGCTGCGCAGGCCGACCGCGTGCTGGTGTTCGACGACGGCAAGCCGATCCTCGACGGCACGGCGCGTGAGGTGTTCTCCCATGTTTCGATCCTCAAGCAGGTGGGCCTGGACGTGCCGCAGACCACCGAGCTGCTCTATCAGTTGCAAAAATCCGGCGTGCAGACGCCGCACGACGTGCTGCGCGTCGACGAGTGCGCCGAAGCGGTTGCCCGGCTGTTCCAAAATGCGGGCGTGCCGCGCGGCGCAGCGCGGCGGGTGGACACGGCCGAAACCCGTCCGGAAACACCGCATCAAAACAAAGGCGCCGCCCCGGCCATTCAAACGGTGCACCTGACCCACACCTACGGCGCCGGTACCTCGCTTGCCAAAAATGCCATTGAGGATGTGAACCTCTCGATTGAGAAGGGCGCGCTGGTTGGCGTGATTGGGCACACGGGCTCGGGCAAATCGACTTTGATCTCCCATTTAAACGGGCTTTTAAAGCCGACTAAAGGCGAAATCTATATCGACGGCGAAAATCTCTGGCAAAACCCCAAGGACATCCGCCGGTTTCGCTTCAAGGTGGGGCTGGTGTTTCAATATCCCGAATACCAGTTGTTTGAGGAAACCGTGTATAAGGACATCTCGTTCGGCCCGCGCAACATGGGGCTGAACGAATCCGAAATCGACGAGGCCGTGCGCGAAGCGGCGCGGTTTGTGGGCATTGCGGATGAACTGCTGGACGCCAGCCCCTTCGAGCTCTCGGGCGGGCAGAAGCGCCGGGTCGCCATTGCAGGCGTCATCGCCATGCATCCGGACATCCTGATTCTGGACGAGCCGACGGCGGGCCTCGACCCCAAGGGCCGCGACAAGATTTTGCGGCAGATCAAGGAGTACCACGCGGAGCGCGGCAACACGATTTTGCTGATCTCGCACAGCATGGAGGACGTTGCGAAGTTTGCCGACCGGGTTCTCGTGATGAACCAGGCGCAGGTTGCAATGTACGACACGACGGAGAATGTCTTTCAGCACGCCCGGGAGATCGAACAAATGGGGTTGAGCATTCCGCAGATTACCAAGGTGTTCCACCGTCTGGCCGAGCAGGGCTGGCCGGTGCGCCCGGGCGTGTTTACGGTGGAGAGCGCCAAGCGTGAAATTCTAAACGCACTGAGCAGGGGGGGACGCTGATGCTGAAGGACATCACAATCGGACAGTATTTTACCGGGCATTCGTTTCTGCACAGGCTGGACCCGCGCATGAAAATCATTCTGACAATGGCGTTTGTGGTGCTGCTGTTCTGCGCCTCCAATCCGCTTGGGCTGCTGGTGGGCGTCCTGTTGCTCATCGCCGCGTTTGCCGTGTCGAAGGTCCCGGCGAAAATGATTTTGAAAAGCCTCAAGCCGATTATACCGATTATTCTGTTCACAGCAGTACTGAATATGTTCTTCGTTTCAGGCGACCCGGTGTTCTCGTGGAAGTTTTTAACGATCACCAAGCAGGGCTTGTTTACGGCCCTAACCATGACGGTCCGCATCCTCTGCCTGATCGCGGGCACCTCGCTGCTGACCTACACCACCACGCCAATCGAGCTGACCGACGGGCTGGAGCGGCTGATGAAGCCGCTACACAAGCTGCATTTCCCAGTGCACGAGCTGGCGATGATGATGACGATTGCGCTGCGGTTTATCCCCACGCTGATCGAGGAGACCGATAAAATTATGAACGCCCAGAAATCGCGCGGCGCGGATATGGATTCCGGCGGGCTTGTGCAGAAGGCAAAAGCGCTGGTTCCGATCCTGATCCCGCTGTTTGTGTCGGCCTTCCGCCGCGCCGATGAGCTGGCGCTGGCTATGGAGTGCCGCTGCTACCGCGGCGGTGAAGGGCGCACCCGGCTGCGCAAGCTGCGCATGCAAAGCCGGGACTTTGCGGCCCTGCTGATTGTTGCGGCTTGCTATGCGGCTGTGATCTGCCTCAACCTGTTTGCAGCCAATCCGCTCCATCTGCTCTAGAAGCCGCTTGCCGACCGCTTTTCAGGATAGGAGGGAACCCGTTTTTTGAGAAACCTGCTTGTGACCATCTGCTACAAGGGCACCGCCTATCACGGCTACCAGGTGCAGAAAAACGCCGTAACCGTAGCCGAGAAGGTGCAGGACGCGGTGGAGCGCGTGCTGGGCCGGCGGGAAGACATTGTCGGCTGCTCGCGTACCGACACCGGCGTGCACGCCAACATGTACTGCTTTCATATGAAAACCGAGCACAGCATTCCTTGCGAGCGGCTTCCCGGCGCGCTGAACACCTTTCTGCCGTTCGACATCGCCGTGCTGTCCTGCCGGGAGGTGCGGCCCGCATTCCACGCGCGCTACCACAGCCTCGGCAAGGAATATGTTTATAAAATCTTCAACAGCCGCATACGCAGCCCGTTTTGGGAGGGGCTTGCCTATCAGTATCCCTATGCGCTGGACGCGGAAACGCTCGACCGCTGCGCTCAGCGGTTCCTGGGAACCCATGATTTTCGGGCGTTCTGCGCGGCGGGCGGCGACCTGCACGACACGGTGCGCACCATCACCGAGAGCCGGGTGGCGCGCGAGGGCGACCTGGTGACCTATACGGTGCGCGGCGACGGTTTTCTATACAAGATGGTGCGCATCATGACCGGCACGCTGCTGCTGGCCGCGGCCGGCCGGCTGGCCGCGGACGATATTTCCGTGATCCTGGAAACCGGCGACCGTTCGCGCGCCTGCCGGACTGCGCCCGCGCACGGGCTGTATCTAAACCGGGTGTTCTACAACGAGGCGGACTTTTAAGCGGGCTTTGATTTTTATACAGATGCGGAGGTGATCCCCATGGCCGAAATCAAGGACATACGCGAGGTGCGCAAAAAGCGCAAACGCAAAAAGCTGGTTAAATCGCTGTCTTTTTTTCTGGTATTTGTGCTGGTGCTCACGCTGGTCATCGCAAACCGCGACAAGTTTGCGGAGATTGACCTCGTAACGGCGGTGCACACGCCGCTGTTCGGCGGAAAAGACAAAGCCGGCTTTCCCATCATGGTCACGCAGGGTGTGCCCGAGCAGGTTTTGCAAAAAAACGGCAGTCTGGCCATACTCACCGATTCCGCCCTGCTCACCTATAAAAAATCCGGCCGGAAAACCGGTGAATATCCGCATGCATATGCCAACCCCGGCGTATGTATATCGGATAAAACCCAAAACTTCCTGCTCTATGACAAGGGTGGCACCTCGTTTCAGGTCATGAGCGGCGGAGATACGCTCTATCAAAAGGAAGTCGCGACCCCCATCCAACTAGCGGGCTTTTCCCGTGCGGGCATGGCGGCGGTTATCCGCGGCACCGAAAGCCACACCACACAGCTCAGTGTTTTCGATGAGTCGAGCAATGAAATGTACAAGTGGATGGCTGCGAACGAATACGCCGTGGCCTTCGACTTTGCCCCCAACAGCAAGGGGGCCGCGGTTTGTACCGTCCGCGCCGAGAACGGCGAGTTTGTCAGCACCGTCTATCTATTGGATTTCTCCAAAGACAAAGAGGCGTTTAAAGTGGAGCTGCCCGGCGAAATGGCTGTTTCCATCCGGTATGCATCGCAGGATGAAATTGCCGTAGTCACCGACAAGGCCGCAACGGTTCTGACCGGCAAAGGGCGCGAAAAGGGCCGCTTTGCCTATCAGGACGGGGAGTTGCTGGCATACTGCTATGCGGGCAGTGAACGCGTTCTGGTACTCACGGGCAGTGACAGCGTAGATTCCCCGGCCCAGCTCACGGTGCTCGGGATGGACGGCAAAGTGGACAGCCAGGGAGAAGCCGCCGCCAATATCGCAGCCATGGCGGCGGACGACGGCAATGTCTACCTGCTTTACAAAGACAGCGTGCGCCAGTTCGATATGAACTTGAAGCGCTCCCGCACCGTGGCGCTGCAATCCTCCGGCGCCAGCATGACGGCCTCCAACAACAAGGCCTACATATTGGGGCAGAACAGCCTCTCGATGGTGGACTTTTCCGCCCTTTCCTATGACAAATGACAGGAAGCGGTATGCGTTCCTGTTTCCATATAAAACATATAACGCCGCGTGCGGCATGGCCAGTAACCATGCCGCACGCGGCGTTTTTATGCAAAAACCGCAATACCCAGGCGCCGGATCAATCCCGAAGCCTTTAAAACATTTCCCGGGCAAGCGCGCCCAAAATGCCCACGCCGCGCACAATCTGCTCGTCGCTTGGCGTGGAAAAGTTGATGCGGAACGAGGTGGTCGGATCGGTCTCTTTTGCAGTAAACGCGTTGCCCGGCACCACTGCGACTTTGCGTTGCACCGCCGTTTTGCAAAAGCCCATCATATCCGCGCCTTCTGGCAGCGTGCACCAGATAAACAGGCCGCCCTGCGGGCGGGTATAGGACACCTTTCCGGCCAGTTGTTTGTCCAGCTCGCCCAGCATCAGGCTGCTCTTTTTGCGGTAGATCTCCCGCAGGCCGGCAATGTGCGCGTCGAAATCCACCGTGCGCAAAAAGCGTTCGCAGATCATCTGCGGCAGGATGGCCGTGTGCACGTCCGCCCCCTGTTTGCAAACGGTGATCTTGGCAACAATCGGCTGCGGCGCGACCACATAACCCACGCGCAAACCCGGTGAAAGCACCTTGGAAAAGCTGCCCACATAGATGACGATGCCCTCTGTGTCCATCGACTTAATGGACGGGATATCCGCTCCTTCAAAGCGCAGCTCGCCGTAGGGGTTGTCCTCCAGGATCAGAATGCCGTACTGCTTCGCAAGTGCATACACCGCTTTTCGCTTTGCAAGGCTCATCGTGATGCCCGATGGATTTTGAAAGTTGGGAATCAGATAGAGCAGCTTGGCGTTTGGGTTTTCCTGCATCGCCTTCTCGAGCTTTTCAATGTTGACGCCGTCTTCCTCGACCTCCACGCCGACGAGGTTGACATTATAGGAACGGAACGAATTCAGGGAGCCGATGAAGCTGGGATTTTCGCAGAGGATGGTGTCATGCTCGTTGCACAGCGCCTTGCAGCTCAGTTCAATGCCCTGCTGTGCGCCCGAAGTCACAATCAGCTCGTCGGTTTCGCCACCAATGCCATAGCGGCTTTTGCAGAGCGTTTTGAGGGCGTCCACCAGCGCGGGATAGCCCTCCGTAACCGAATACTGCAGCGCGGCAATCGGGTTTTCTGTCAGGATGCCGTTTGTGATTTCGGCAATGGCCTGCACCGGAAACGCCTCTGCGGAGGGGTTTCCGGCCGCAAACGGGATCACCGAGGGATCGGAGGTGAACTTTAAAATTTCGCGGATCGCCGACGGCTTGAGACCGGAAATTTTATCGGAAAATACATAATCCATTTTTAGCACAACCCTTTGTTTTAATTTTTAAAACAATTGTAGCACATAGCGCGGAATTTTAAAAGGGGCGGGGGACTGCACCGGCTTTTGCTTTCATCCGGTATCCGCGGCAAAAGCGAAGCGGAAAAAGGGAAAGCGCCCCATCCTCTCTCTCGTCGGCAAGCACCCCAATGGGCATTTTGGAGAGACTTTCCTGTCTGAAAGGAGGGTTCTGCATTTTTAATAAATATTATTGATAGTTATATAAAATATTATAATTTTTGTTTATATATGTTTTATGGTATACTGTTGAAAGAATCAAAAGAGCAGATACAGAGGAAAGGAAGAATTCGATATGAATGAAATCGGGAAGCGCGCGGCGGCGCGCGTGAAAGCGGTTTTGCCGGGCTTTGCCGTTTGCGTTGCAATCGCAATCATTGCCAAGCTCATTGGAAACCTGCTGCCCAGCGTCGGCGCCGCTACATTTGCAATTGCACTGGGTATTCTGGCGGGCAACACCTTTTTGAACAAACCGGTCATGGAGGTGGGCACAAAGTTTTCGGAGAGCCGCCTGCTGGAGTATTCCATTGTGCTGATGGGCGCCACCCTGCACCTCACCGATGTGGTTTCGGTCGGCGCGGGCGGGCTATCCTTCATCCTGTTGCAGATGGCCGCAACGATTGCCGCCGCCTATTTTATAGGACGCAAGCTGGGTTTCACGCGCAAATTCTCGATGCTCATGTGCGCGGGCAACGCCGTCTGCGGCTCTTCGGCGATTGGCTCCGTCACCCCGATTGTGGGCGCGGATTCCAAAGATAAAGGCCTTTCGATCACCATTGTCAATGTTACCGGTACGGTTCTGATGGTGCTGCTGCCGGTACTGACCGGCCTGTTCTACCAGCACCAGACGCTGCCCACCTCGGCGATGATCGGCGGTACGCTGCAATCCATCGGGCAGGTGGTCGCCTCGGGCATGTTTGTCGGCAGCGAAGTCACCGAAATGGCCACGGTGTTTAAAATCATCCGCATCATTTTTCTGGTTCTTGTGGCGCTGCTGTTCTCTCGGATGAACACCCAGGAATCCGGCGGCGTCTTTTCCAAACGGCAGCAGGGCGGCGCCAAGGTCAAAACCGGCATTCCCTGGTTTATCATCGGCTTTTTCCTGCTCAGCGTGGTGAACAGCACCGGCATTGTGCCGGCGCCGGTTTCAAATGCCGCGCACTTTATCAGCGGACAGTTTGAGATCATCGCACTTGCGGCCATCGGCATGCGCGTGAAATTTAAAACACTGGTCAGCGAGGGGCCGAAGGCCATGCTGTATGGCGGGCTGGTCGGCGTCAGCCAGGTGGCGGTCGCCTTTTGCCTGATCGCGCTGCTGATTCGGTAGGCAAATGGGGTAGGTGATGTTTTGCTAAGGGCACTACCATAAGCAATCGGTAAAATGATTTTTATACAAGGTACAACAAAACAAGAAGGGCAGCGATCGTTGCCCTTCTTGTTTTGTACAAAATCCCAACATACACTTTTTAAACTGTTTTATCTTTTTGGATAAAGTAAATTTTCGGGCAAACCCAGGATATAATCGGCGGACACATTATAAAACCTACAGAGTTTAATGATGTCTTCAATTTTATAAGGGACCTTTCTTGTCTCATATTTTGACACGGCCGATTGTTGACACCCCAATAGATCAGCGATTATTTTCTGACTTACATCACAATCAACTCTTAAGGCAGTCAATCGATCAATATAATCCATTTTATCACCCCATAGTAACTATAACAAAGTCCCAATAAGACTATTGACAAAAAGTCTTATTCAGACTATTATAGTGTTTAGGAGGTGTGAGTATGGAACCAATATGCAAAAACTGCAAACATTTTCGGGCACACTACGTCAAGACTGGCAGAAGCTATAACCAAATCTCCGATGGACACTGTGTGTATCCCATGCTGAAAATCAGGAAAGCCGCAACCAAGGCCTGCGAGCATTTCCGTGAAAGGAAGCCCGCACAGGCTGCGCGGTAAATACTGGGGCCAATGCTGGCCCCAGTATTTGCATTTATCCTTTTATTTGTCGCGCAGGCCGCGACGGGGGTTCTTTGCAGCTTTCTTTATAGCTTTTTGATGCATCTATCCTTTTGTTCGTCGCTCGGGCCACGACGGGCCCATCCTTTTTCGTGAAGAAAAAGGAAGCAAAAATCTGGTTAAGGGGTGCCGCTACCTTCCTCCAATGGACTGTACGCCGTCTTTGGATAGGCAAAGAATGAGGGCACAGCGGTCGCAGGAAGCGAGGTGTTGGGTCGGAAGGCGCGCCCCTTAACAATCCCCGGCCATACCCGAGTGGGGATGCTTTTAGAAGGTTTTTTGCATGAGAGGGGCTGATTGGTTAGTTCCCCTCTTTTGCAGCAAGCCTTCTTTAAGCTGCATAACTCCTGTTCTGGACCGGGGATCGTGAAGGGGGCAGGCCCGCGACCCTGCGCCGCGCTTCCTGCGATCTCTGCATTGTCGCTCTTTGCCGTGCTTTGTACGGCGAGTCATCAAATGGAGCGGTGCCGTTCGCCCCCTTGGCCAGCCTTTTTGCATCCTTTTTGGGCAGCGCCAAAAAGGATGGGCCTGTCGCGGCCTGAGCGACAAGCTAAAAGAAAGATGTAGCAAAGAGCTATAAAAATTTCTAAAATAAATATCCCCGTCACAGCCCGAGCGACAAACGAAAGGAAAGATGTAGCAAAGAGCTATAAAAAATTTCTAAAATGAATATCCCCCTCGCGCCCGGAGCGACAAAGAAAAATCAGATGCATGTATAGGAACATACAAAAGGGTTTGGGCGTTGCCCAAACCCTTTTTGCGGATAAAACCCGCAACGTGCGGTTCTGCGCGCAACCC
>CATNEU010000013.1 GCA_950097605.1 uncultured Oscillospiraceae bacterium
TTTATCGTCAACGGCGGGGAGCCGACGGCAAGAGCGAACTTTGTGAAGCTCAAGGCGTCGGGGACCTACACGGTCAAGGCGGTGGATATGATGGGCAATGTTTCCGAAGTGTTCACCGTGACGATTGCAAAATAAAAACTCCACCTAAAAAAGGTGCGGCACTCTATAAGAGTGCCGCACCTTTTTGTATCTATCAAGCAGTTTCGGTGCTTTTACAGCACCACGCGCAATAAAGCGCAGCTATATTCCCGCACGCCGTTGTCCACATTGGTGATGCCGGTGATCTCAAAACCAACCGACTGTAAAAACGCAAGGGTATCCTTGCGGTCGTTGCTGCAATCAATCCGCAGCATATCCTTGCTGCATTCCTTTGCAAGCTCCTTCGCAAAGGCCACAAGCTGCGAGCCATAGCCTTTTCCCTCATACGCGGGCAGCACCGAGAGCTTTTGAATATGCAGCGCCTTGCTATCCTCCTGGTCGTCCCAGAAAAACTCGTCGCGGTCATACAATAGGATCGTTCCGACAGGCACGCCGTCCGCAAGGCCCAGGCAGGGCATCGACTCATCTGTGAACACCCTGTCCTCCGTGAGCTCGTAGGGGTCCCACAGAAACGCGCCGTTTTCCCGCACATGCGCCGCCACCTTTTCCAGGATCTCCAGAAACTGCCTCTTCTGTTCAGACGTTTTCACTTCACAAATCTGCAGCATTTCTACCTCTCCAGTACTCATAGGATGGGCCGGCCGCCGCCACACAGGCGTTGGGGGAACGCGCACGCCGGGTCTTGCCTGCACAAGACCCGGGACAGGCCGGGCCGGCACCTACATTATACCCTGTCCGAGACCGGTTTGTCCATGAGGAATCCTGCCAATTTTCATGATCCTTTCAAAAACAACGCCGGACTTCGCGGAAAACCGCGAAATCCGGCGCACGGACAGGCGGACGCGCCGCCGGTTGCTTAGGTGTATTTAAGCGTCGGCCTTTTTCCATTTGACGCCCTGCGGCGTATCCTCCAGCACAATGCCCCGGGCCTTCAGATTGTCGCGGATCTCATCGGCCGTTTTGAAATCGCGGTCCTTGCGCGCCTGCTGGCGCTTTTCAATCAAGGCCTCAATCTCCGCGTCGAGGTCCTGCTCCGCCTCCCTGGCATACAGCAGGCCAAGCACGCCCGCCAGCTCGTCAAACAGAGACTGTGCAAACACGATCAGCTCCCGGCTCGGCAGCGCCCCGCCCATCACAAGCAGGTTGATGTCCTTGGCCAGCTCGAACAGCGCGGCGATGCCGTCGGCTGTATTGAGGTCGTCGTCCATTGCCTGGATGAACTGGTCTCGCCGTTTGGCAAGCTCCCGCCGGAGCCGGTCCTCGCCGGGCTTTTCCCCGCTCTCGGCGCTTTTCAGCGCAAAGGCCATGTTGTCCCGGCAGTTGTACAGCCGGTCGAGCGCGGCTTTGCACTGGTCCAGAATCTCGGCGCTGTAGTTGATCGGGCTTCTATACTGCGCTTGCAGCATCATAAAGCGGATTGGCTCGTAGCCATACTGCGCGGCCACATCCCTGGTCGTGAAGAAATTGCCGAGGGATTTGGACATCTTGCGGTTATCCACATTGATATAGCCGTTGTGCATCCAATAGTGCGCAAACGGATGGCCGGTCGCGCATTCGCTCTGCGCGATCTCGTTTTCATGGTGGGGGAAGATCAGGTCCTGCCCGCCGCAGTGGATGTCGATTGTATCGCCCAGAATGCTGCGGACCATCGCCGAGCACTCGATGTGCCAGCCCGGGCGCCCCTCGCCCCACGGGGAGGTCCAACTCGGCTCGCCGGGTTTGGCGGCTTTCCAGAGCGCAAAGTCCATTGGGTCTTCCTTCTGCTCGCTCACGTCGATGCGCGCGCCGGCTTCGAGATCCTCAAGCGGCATATGCGAGAGCTTGCCGTATTCCGCAAATCTGCGGGAGCGGAAATACACGTCGCCGTTTACGGGATAGGCAAACCCCTTGTCAACCAACGTCTGCACGAGGTCGAGAATTGCGCCGATGCTCTCGGTTGCCTTGGGATGGAAGGTCGCCTCGCGCACGTTTAAGCCCTCCGCGTCCTTCTGATACTCCTCGATAAACTTTTTGGCGACCGCCTCTGCGCTGATCCCCTCCTCGTTTGCACGGCGGATGATCTTGTCGTCCACGTCGGTGAAGTTCTGCGCAAACAGCACTTTGTAGCCCCGGTATTCCAAATACCTTCGCAGCGTGTCGAACACGCAGAGCGGGCGCGCGTTGCCAATGTGGATCAGGTTATACACCGTGGGGCCGCAGGCATAGATACGCGCCTCCCCTTCACGGATGGGTTTGAATTCCTCTTTCTGTCTCGTGAGCGTATTAAAGATCTTCATGCTCTGTCCTCTCTTTCTCCAGCTCTATGATTCTCTTTTCCAGTCTTTCTATCGTACCCCGCATTCTGCAGAGCTCCTGCGAAACCGGGTCGGGAATGTGCACCTGGTCGAGATCCGCACAGACGCGCACCCCGCCGCGTTTGACAATCCGTGCCGGTACGCCGACCGCCGTGGAATCGGGGGGCACCTCGTCGAGCACCACCGCGCCCGACGCAATTTTGGAATTGTCCCCGACTGTAAACGGTCCCAGCACCTTGGCGCCCGAACCAACCATCACGTTGTTGCCCAGTGTCGGGTGACGCTTACCCTTATCCTTGCCCGTACCGCCGAGGGTTACACCCTGATAAATCGTGCAGTTGTCGCCGATTTCGGCGGTCTCGCCGATCACGACGCCCGACCCGTGGTCGATGAACAGCCCCCTGCCGATTGTTGCGCCCGGGTGAATCTCGATGCCGGTTAAAAAACGGCCGAGCTGCGAGATAAACCGCGCGAGAAAACGCAGCCTGTGCCTATATAAAAAGTGGGACAACCGGTAAAACAGCATCGCATGCACGCCTGAATAGAGCAAAAACACCTCAAACGCGCTGCGCGCGGCCGGGTCGCGCTCCTGCACGGTCCGAATATCTTCTCTGAGCCTTTTAAACACCGCCGCCACCTCCCTTTTCATGATGTCCGGAACCCTCTGCGGCCGGATAACGAAAAACAGCCCGGCCTGCGCACACCCCGCACAGCATGGCGGGCGTACGGAGGCGGGCTGTGCTCTTTTTCTGCAAAGCGTGCGCGCGGACAAACGCACCGCGCACACCCTTCGAGCACCGCTGCCGCGGTTCCACTCCTGTTTATCGCTCGAAAACGGCCTGTAACGCGGCCGGGACGCATGGGGATACTCTGCATTTCCCCCCATGTGCATTCCCCGGGTGCAATTCGCCCAAAGACCCCGCCGCCAAGGCTTTCAGCAGGCTGCCCCGGCTCTCTGCTGCGGGGGACCGATGGGTTACTGGGTCCCGGTTGCCGGGAAGCCCGCCGGAGAGATTGTCTCCATGCGCGGCTCCCGTCGCATCTGCTATTGTTCACAAACGCCGGACGATTCCGACGGAATGGGTATAGTATAGCACAAATTTCCGGCCGGCACAAGCATCCGGCGCGGAACCCGTTCAGTGGGACGGGTCGATGTGCCCACGGTTGACATAGAGATACTGGACCCCCGAGCCGACCGTGAACAGCACGGCAATCCACAGGCCGCACTCGCCGGCCAGGCGCGCCGTATCGGGCGCCAGCATCCCCAGCGAGGCAAACTCCTGCAACAACATAATAAGCACGGTGGCCGTCATTTGTGAAACCGTCTTGGCTTTTCCCCAAAAGCTCGCGGCGATCACCGTGCCGCTGCCCGCCGCAACGAGGCGCAGCGAAGTGACCAGAAACTCCCTGGCAACGATAATCAGCACGGCAACGGCGCTGGAGAGTCCCAATTGCACAAAGCAAATCAGCGCGCCCAGCACGAGCATCTTATCCGCCAATGGGTCCAAAAATTTACCGAAATCGGTAATCAGCCCATGCTTTCTCGCCAAGTGGCCGTCCAGCCAATCGGTCGTCGAGGCCAGCAAAAACACAATCAGCGCCCACAAAAAGCGGTGCGGCACCGATTCCCAAAGCAGAAATACCACAAAAAACGGAATCATCAGAATCCGGAGCAACGTCAGTTTATTCGGTGTATTCAACAGTTAAACCCTCCAAGCCGGCAGTTTTGCCGCCGGGCGGTCTTCCGGCCCGGCAAACGCGCGCAAGCGCGCATTTTGCATTGTATCCCATCAGCAGGCGGACAAACTCCGTCCCCGCAGGCGAACCCCCCATGCGGAACGGCTTGCCGCACAATCTCCCCAAAACGGGGCTTTTTTTACAGCACCGTGGTAAGATCCAGGTCGAGCACCTCATCCACATATACCTGCACAAAGCGGCCGGGCGACAGCGGCTTCTCCGACCGGATGAACACCTTTCCGTCGATATCCGGCGCATCGGCCTCGCTGCGGCCAAACCAACAGGCCGCATACTTGTCATAACCCTCGACCAGCACCGTCATCGCGCGGCCGACAAGCGCCTCGTTTTTGCGGCGCATAATGTCGTACTGGCCGTCCATGATGATCTCGGCACGGCGCTTTTTCTCGCCTTCGGAGAGCTGCCCGGGCAGCGCCGCGGCGGGCGTGCCCTCCTCCACCGAATAGGCAAAGCAGCCCAGCCGGTCAAATTTAACCTCTTTGACAAACGAGGCCAGCTCCGCAAACTGCTCCTTGGTTTCACCTGGGAAGCCCGCAATCAGCGTGGTGCGCAGCGTGATGCCCGGCACCCGCTGCCGGATTTTGCGCATCAGCCCGGCGAGCGAACGGGCGTCTCCACTGCGGTTCATGCGGCGCAGCACCTGTTCGTTTGCGTGCTGCAGCGGGATATCAATGTATTTTGCAATTTTCTCCTCACCGGCCATCACGTCGAGCAGCTCATCGGTGATGCGTTCCGGATAACAGTATAACACACGAATCCATGCAAAACCGTCGATTCTGCACAGGCGGCGCAAAAGTTCCGGCAGCTTCAGCGCACCGTAGAGGTCCTCGCCATACCGCGTGGTATCCTGCGCGACGACCACGAGCTCTTTGACGCCGCCGGCGGCAAGGCCCTCGGCCTCCTTGACAATTTCCTCCATCGGGCGGCTGCGGAACCGGCCGCGGATCATTGGGATCGCGCAGTAGGTGCAGCGGTTGTCGCAGCCCTCCGCTATTTTCAGATAGGCGTAAAACGGCAGCGTGGTGAGCACCCGCGCGCCGTTCAGCGGCAGCTTGTCCTTTTCCGGGAAGCAGCAGAGCTTTTCACCCGCCAGCGCGCGTTTCACGGCGTCCACGATATCGGCGTTCGCGCCGATGCCAAGGATCACGTCGGCCTCGGGGATCTCGTTTGCGACCTCTTCCCGGTAACGCTCCGCCAGGCAGCCCGTGACGACCACGCATTTGATCCGTCCCTCCTGCTTCAGCGTGCAGAACTCCAATATATTTTCGATCGACTCTTTTTTTGCGTCCTCAATAAAGCCGCAGGTATTGACAATGACGACCTCCGCAAGACCTGCGTCCGATGTCAGCTCGAAACCCTCCTCACGCAGCAGCGAGAGCATCAGCTCCGCATCCACCTGATTTTTGGGACAGCCAAGGGAAACCATACCCACTCTAACAGCCATGCACGTACCTCCAAAATGGTCTTCTCTATTCCTCGTCCTCCAGTCCGTCCAGATAGCGGCCGAGCGCCGCCCGGATTTCCTCGTAGCCGTATCCCAGGCGCGCCAGTGCGTTTATCGTGCGGTTCACACCTTTGGGGTCGGCCAGATGCCGCGCGTATTTCTGCTCGATCAGCGCGTCCAGTTGTTCCGACGGGTCCTCCAGTTCTTCGACGATTTGTTTTATTATAGCATGTTCAACGCCCTTTTTGTATAACTCATTTTGAATTCTTTTCGCACCATAGCGTTTCACCCGCACCAACTCCTCCGCAAAGGCGCGCGCGAACGCCTCGTCGTCGATCAGACCGGCCTCCTCGAGCCGGTCCAGCGCCTCGTCGCAGACCTCCTGCTCATACTTGCCCGCGAGCTTTTTGCAAAGCTCGGCCCTGGCGTGCGCGCGCATCGAGAGCAGGCCCATCGCCGCTGCCTGCGCCCGCTTCACGTCGGCTTTGAACCGGAGGTCGTACAGCTCCTCCCGTGTGATTTCCATGCCCTTGCGCAAACCGCAGAGCACAATGGTCTCCGCGTCCGCGCTCATTGCGTATTCATCCTCGATAAAAATGGCAAACCGTCCGTTCTCCCGCGCGGCGATTTTGGTGATCTCCATACCATATCCCTCTTTCCCCTGCCGGTATAAACACCGTCTCTAAATAAAAAGGGGCTGCGGCAGTCAGCCAACGCCCTGCCGCAGTCCTCTTTCACATCGTGTTTATGGATCAAAACGCTTTGACCGCACCTTATGCTTTGCCGGCGGGCCCGGGAGCCGCCGGCTCCTCGTCCACCTCTATGTCGATATTGGCTTTGCCCGCCGGCTTTTTGCCGCGGACTTTTTTGCCCTTTTTGGTCACTTCGGCAAGGCGCTCGCCGTCGTCGAGGATCTGGCGGGCAATCTCCTCGCAGAGCTCGGGACGGTCTTTAAACAACTGCTTGACGTTGTCGCGTCCCTGTCCGAGGCGCTCTTCTTTATAGCTGAACCACGCGCCGCTTTTGTTGACAATGTCCATGTCCACGGCAATGTCGAGAATTTCACCCTCGCGCGAGATGCCCTGCCCGTACATGATGTCGAACTCGGCCTCTTTAAACGGCGGGGCCACCTTGTTTTTCACCACCTTGGCCCGGGTGCGGTTGCCGATGACCTCGGTGCCGTTTTTAAGCTGCTCGCCGCGCCGGATCTCGATGCGGACGGACGAATAGAACTTGAGCGCGCGGCCGCCCGGCGTGGTTTCCGGGTTGCCGTAGACAACGCCGACCTTCTCGCGTAGCTGGTTGATGAAAACCGCCGCGCAGTTGGATTTGGAGATGACGCCCGTGAGCTTTCTAAGCGCCTGGGACATCAGTCTCGCCTGCAGGCCGACATGCGAATCGCCCATGAGGCCCTCGATTTCGGCGCGCGGCACCATCGCCGCGACCGAGTCGATCACGATGCAGTCGATTGCGCCCGAGCGCACGAGCGCCTCGGTGATCTCGAGCGCCTGTTCGCCGGTGTCCGGCTGGGAAACCAGCAGCGAATCAATGTCCACGCCGAGGTTGCGCGCATAGATCGGGTCGAGCGCGTGCTCGGCGTCGATGAACGCAACCTCGCCGCCGGCCTTCTGCGCCTGGGCCAGAATGTGCAGCGCCACGGTGGTTTTGCCCGAAGACTCGGGCCCGTAGATTTCAATGATACGGCCGCGCGGCACGCCGCCGATGCCCAGCGCGATATCCAGCGACAGGCTTCCGGTGGAAATCGCGTCAATATTCTGCACCGGGTTTTCTCCCAGCTTCATAACTGACCCCTTGCCAAACTGCTTTTCAATCTGCGCCATTGCAGTTTTCAGCGCCTCTTTTTTATCCTCGGAGGATATGGCCTTCACCACATCCTTTTTTGTTGCCTGCACTGCCACCAAAAGCCCTCCTTTATCTCAAAAAACGCGGCCGCAGCCTCTCTGCGCGCCGCGTAAACGACCTGTTTTATACGCAAGATGCGGCGGCGCCGCCCTCTGTCCTTTATTATAATACACCGGCTGCACAAAAGCAACTGTTTTCGCAAACATCCGTTCGCAGCTTGCCGCCTAGCCGCGCTTTCTGCCGCAGACCACGCGGTCGTTCCCGCCATAATCGCGCAGACAGCGGAGCGCCGCGAAACCGTGCGCCGCCAGAATTTCCCGTACCCCGGCGGCCTGGTCGAATCCAATTTCAAACACCAGCCAGCCGCCCGGCCGCAGGTATTCCTTCCACACGCTGGTGATCCCACGGTAAAATAACAGCCCGTCCGGCCCGCCGTCGAGCGCTATGCGCGGCTCGTGCGAGACCGTTTTCCCCAGTGTGCCGACCACCTCGCTGCGGATATAGGGCGGGTTGGCCACCACGAGGTCCAGCGCGTCCGGAAGCCGCAGCCCATCCGGCTGCAGCACGTCTGCACGCAGCGGCGTAACGGCGGCCCCGCTCGAGAGGATATTGCGTTCGAGATAGGGAAACGCGTCCGCCGACAGCTCGAGCGCCCAAACCCGCAGGCCGGGGCACCGTTTGGCAAGGCTCACGGCAATGCAGCCGCTGCCGCTGCAGAGGTCGGCGGCTGTTTCCAGGCCATATGCCTTTGCAAGGCGTTCGGCTTCCAGCACCACTGTTTCGGTGTCCGGCCGCGGCACCAGCACACCCTCCCCAACCGCGAACTGCTCCTCCATAAACCACCATTTTCCCAGCAGGTATTGCAGCGGATACCCCGCCGCCCGCCGATCAGCCAGCTCGAACAGCCGCGCGGTAGACGCGGGGTCGGCTATCCGATCACCATGCAACAGCAAATCGCGCCGGCCTGCGCCAAATACCTCTTCAAACAGCGCGCCGGCCTCGCCGGCCTCGTTTTCGATGCCGGCCCGCCGCAGCAGGACTTTCAGCCGCAGATACACCTGGTTCCACGTCTCGCGGCTCACCAGCGGTCGTCCTCCCCTTCCTTCGGCAGAACGGCCTCCAGCGAGGCGATTGCAACGGCAATCTGCTCCTCGTCGGGCTCGCGGGTCGTCAGCCGCTGCAGCCACAGGCCGGGCTTTGAAACGGCGCGCGTCACGGGATTGTCATACCGGCCGCACACTTTAATCAGCTCATAGCCGATGCCCACCACCAGCGGCAACAGCGCCAGCTTCAGCAGGATGCGCACCCAGAGTGTCGACCATGTGACAAACGAGAACACCAAAATGCTGATGACCAGAATAATCAGGATGAAGCTGGTACCGCAGCGCGGGTGAAACCGCGTGAATTTTTGGACGTTCTCCGGCGTAAGCGTCTCCCCGTGCTCATAGCAGGCAATGGTCTTGTGCTCCGCACCATGATACTCAAATACCCGCGCGATTTCCCCCATCCGGCTGACCACCGCGAGGTAGCCGACGAACACCGCAATTTTGATAACGCCCTCCACCACGGCCTTAAACGCGCCGAGCGGCACGAGGTGTTCGAGCCCCTTCACAGCGAGCGACGGCAGGTACATAAACAGCACAACCGCCAGCACAAGCCCGAGCACCATTCCAATGCCCGATACCACCCGCATCAGCTTGTCGCCAAACCACTGCTCGAGCTTCTGCTCGAACTTGCCCGGCTCGCCCTCCTCCTCATCGTCGAGGCCCGCCTTTTCGGCGGACTTCATGAGGCACTTGTAGCCAAGCCGGAGACTGGATATGAAATTCACAACGCCCCGGACAACCGGCAGCTTTGCAATGCGCGGAATGTCCTTGGAGGACTTAACCGGGATCATTTCCACGTCGATCTCCCCGCCGGGCAGCCTGGTCGCCATCGCGCAGGTGTCCACGCCGCGCATCATCACCCCCTCAATCAGCGCCTGTCCGCCGATGGAGGTCTTATGTACTTTCTTTTTCTCTTCCATACGCGTAAAAACCCTTACCCCTTCTTGTGCGGCCGGATGGCCGCCTTTTTTTCTCCCGGCCCGGTCACGCCGTCGGCAGCTCTCCCGGGATTTTGCTGATGACCGGAATTTTAATTGTGACCGTTGTGCCGGCGCCCAGTTCGCTTTGAATCAGCAGCGCGCCGCCGTGCAACGTCATAATCTCGTCCGCAACGGCAAGCCCGATGCCCGAGCCGCGGCGGGACAGATTGCCCTTGAAAAATTTATTTTTGACATTCGGCAGGTCCTGCGGGCTGATGCCGCAGCCGGTATCGCTCACCACAATATAGATAAACTCATCCTGCTCGAACGACTCGATGCGCACCTTGTCCCCCTCGTTGGAGTATTTCAGCGCGTTGTCGATGATGTTGATAAACACCTGGCGCAGCCGGTTTTTGTCTCCAAATACCGGGGAGAGCATTTCGGGCTCGTGGTATTCGATCTCGATGCCCTCGCGTTTCGCGCGCTCGGTGAACATGATATAGGCCTCGCCGATCTCGGCTAGGATATCGAGCTTGCTCATGACCAGCGTGAGCCGGCCGCTCTGCATGCGCGAAAAATCCAGCAGCTCTTCGACCATCGAGGAGAGCCGTTCGGTCTCCCCGATAATGACCCGCATGCCTTTCGCAATTGTATCGGCATCCCCCGGCGTACAGCTCATCAGCGTTTCGCCCCAACCCTTGATAGCCGTGAGCGGCGTGCGCAGCTCATGGGAGACCGACGAGATAAAGTCGTTTTTCATTTTGTCCGCGTTGGAGAGCTCGTTGGCCATATAGTTGATGATGTCGCAGAGCTCGCCGATCTCGTCGTCGTATTTTTTATCAATGCGCGCGCCAAAGTCCCCCGCCGCAATCTTGCTGGCGGCCTTGCCGACCTCGCGCACCGGCACCACAATCGAACGGATAAAATAGGAGCTTGTGAAAATGACCAGCAAAATCGCCAAAACACCGCAGGCAATGAAAATCAGGATCAGCGACATAATCTGGCGGTCCACATCCTCCAGCGAGGATACAAACCGCAGCGCGCTGAAGCCCGTTGCGCTTTCGGGCGGAATGATGATCGTCACCGCAATGATCTTTTCGCCCGAAAGCTTACCGATATACTCTCCCTCGTGGTCCTTGGAAGCCTTGGCTTTTTCATAGTCGGGCATCGGCACATTGGAGGCGGGCTGGAAGCCGCTCGAGGAAAATTGCACGTTGCCATGCTTGTCGATTGCCATTAGCTCAATGATGTCCTTGTCCGTAAAGGTCTCCACAAGGTTGCGGATATAGGCGGAGTTCGAATCGGTCACGTTGTCGGTGGATTTCACAATATAGTTTTTCATCACAGTCGTCCTGGAATCAATGGTCTGCCGCGCAGAGTTGTAGTAAAACGTTTTGATGAAAAACGCCAGGCCGATTTCCAGCGCGACAACCACCACCAGAACAAGGCCCAGGCTGTTGACGAGCCAGCGCCTTGTAATGCCCTTGACCTTCACGCGGTCCCCTCTCCCCGGCTGCAGCCGTCTCCGGAACGGGGCGTTCTTTAGCTGTTTTGTCCGCCGCTCCATTTATATCCATACCCCCAGACTGTCAGCAGATATTTGGGACTCGAAGGCTCGTCCTCGATTTTCATGCGCAGCCTTCTCACATTGACGTCCACGATCTTGACCTCGCCGAAATAGTTGTTGCCCCATATTTTATTCAGGATCTCGGTGCGCTCGAGCGCCACGTCGGGATTTTTGATAAACAGCTCCATGATCTGAAACTCGACCTGCGTGAGGTCGACCGGCACGCCGTTTTTCGTGAGGGTGCGGCTTTGGGTGTTGAGCACGAACGGGCCGGATTCATAAGCCGTGAGCTTGACCTCCTTGGAGGCGGCCATTGTCACGCGTCGGTGGATCGCATCCACCCGCGCCACAAGCTCCGACGGGCTGAACGGCTTGGTCACATAGTCGTCCGCGCCGATCATCAGCCCGCCGACTTTGTCCATCTCCTGCGTTTTGGCCGAGAGCATGATGATGCCCAGCGTGCTGCTCTTTTCGCGCAGCTTTTTGCAAACCGTGAAGCCGTCGATACCCGGCATCATGATATCGAGCAGCGCCACGTCAAAGTTCTGGTTCTGCTCCTCAAACACGCGCAGCGCATCTTCCCCGCAGGAGACGTCCACAACATCATAGCCCGCGCGCTTTAAATTAATCACCACAAAATCACGGATGACATCCTCGTCTTCCACAACCAAAATCTTTTTCATCTTGCAAAAACCTCCTCATATTGGGCCGGCAGGCGGCCGCAGAGCCTATCTAGTCCCTCCAGACGTCGAACATCTGTTGCAGGGTCTTGTAATCCACCTGAAACGCCCCGTCGTAACTGTCGGGTATATATACATAATAATCATAGAGCGCCGTGGAGCTCAGCTTGAGCTTCTGGTAGGACGCAAGTTCATCCCGGGTCCGCTCGTCGGTCGTCGTTACCACGCGCATTCTGAATATTTCGGTGTCGTTTTGCTCGAACGGCCGGCTCTCGTCATACTCCACAAAGCTGTATTCATTATCGGTGAGCGTGCGTTTGACACTGACCTTGCCGATCCACTCCTCGGGCAGTTCAAAGGAAAAGCCCCAATTGGCGTTGAGAAAAATTGTGGAGACCTTCTGTGTTTCCTCTTCGCCGTACTGGTACCATTCGATCATCCACATTGCCTCGGGGCTTTCCTCGTCGGTATACCCCGGAAACAGGCGCATCACGGGAATTTCCACAATCGTGTCCTGGTTGATGTCATGGCAATACACCGCGCTGCGCCGCTGCGATTTTTTATAGAGCGACCGGTATACCGGCTTGTTGAACGGGTTAATGAGCTTGCCGTTTTCGAGATAGACCACCTCGGTGCCCAGATAGCCGCCGCCGATGTTCTCATCTATAAACAGCGCGCGTTTGGCGCTCGAAATATAGCCGTTGGTGCGGATGGAGGGAAACGACTCGGCGCTGGGGTTGAGCATGACCTCCGACTGCACCACGAGCCCCTCCCCTTCGTCCCCAAGCATGCGCAGTGTTGTCCCGTTCGCGGCCCCAGAGGCAGGGGCATTGTCCACCTCATTGAGCTGCGGGATGCGGTTGATCAGCAGCATTTCATCGAGGCCGTCGAGATCGAGATCGAACACCTCGAGGTTCAGATAGGAATACTCCGCCTTGGGCGTCAGCATCCGATCCACATAGTTGTACACCACCGCTTTGTGTTCGGTGTTCTTGATATAGTTGAAACCGATGACCACATCGGTCGGCCCGTCCACCCGGAAGTTTTTGAAATACACCTTGTCGATACCGGTTGCGGAGGTTGAAACGTCCGCAACCGATTTCCAAACCCCGTCGATCTGGTCAATTACATTGATGCGCAACGGCGCATCCTTGATGTTGAGGTTTTGCTGATAGAAAACCAGCGCCTCGTTGGTCGGCTCGTCGTCGAGGTCCCGGATGACAAACGCCGAACGGTGGTCTCCGGAAATCGGATACCGCAGCGTGATATTGCTACCGACCGCTTCTTCAAGCGCTTTGTAAATTTCATTTTGTTCTTCGGTCTGCTTGGGCGGTTTGAGCAGTGTTTCCGAGTTTTGTCCGGTGGAAACACAGCCGGTGAAAAACAGCAGAAACACAAGCGTGACCGCGGCGATCCGTTTCATAGGGCACATCCTTTCGGCATGGTCTGGTCCGGGCTGCACCGGGGGAGCAAAAAGCTCTATAAAAGGAAAAAGTGTCGAACATACGCATTCGACACAATACATAAAATAAGAAATAGAGGGGTATGGTTTAGCTCGCGGTTTCCCGCTCGATTGTATTATACCATCCCTCCCGCGGGAAGTATTCTCGATTGATTGTCAGTGGGATTACAAACAGGTAAAAAAACGTTTCTCCGTCTGACAGAATCCATCAAAAACCGCCCCTATCCGCCGGAAATCGCCCGGCGCGGCGTCTGTGTCTGCATATGTTGGCCGGACGAAAACCCATCCGGCAGTTACCTATAAAAATGATTATACAATACAACCCCGCCGTTTACAATCCAAAACCCGGGGAAAACTTTCGGTTTTGGCGCAAATCGGAGCCGGGCTCCTTGCACTTTATCGGGTTCAAACGTATAATAAACAAGGCGCCGAACGCGGCGCAGCCTGCCGCGCGGGCCCATCCTTTTTGCTTTGTTTTTTTATCCAAAGATTTATCTGTCTATATTGTCGCTCGGGCATGCTGTGGGCCTATCCTTTTTGCTTTGTCTTCCTTAACCTAAATACTTATCTATCTTTTGGTTCGTCGCTCGGGCCGCGACCGGCCCATCCTTTTTGGCGCAGCCCAAAAAGGATGCAAAAAGGCTGGCCAAGGGGGCTAACGGGCCCCTCCAATGGACTGTACGCCGTATATGGAAAAACAAAGGGCGGCGGAACAGCGGTCGCAGGAAGGTTTGTGAGGGTCGGAGCCCTGCCCCCTTCGCAATCCCCGTTCCGGATGGGAAATTATACAAGTTAAAGAAGGCCCACTGCAAAAGAGGGGAACTTTCTTAATCAGCCCTTCCTTTGCAGGGAACCCTCTCCAAGCAGCGTCGCTTGGGTACGGCAGGGGGATTGTTAAGGGGCGCGTCTTCCGACCCATCGGCGCACTTCCCGCGACCGCCGCGCCTTCGCCCTTTGCTAAGCCAAAAACGGCGCAGAGTCAAATGGAGGAAGGTAACGGCACCCCTTAACTGAATTTTTGCATCCTTTTTCTTCACGAAAAAGGATGGGCCCGTCGCGGCCTGAGCGACAAGCTCAAAGAAAGATGAATATTTAGGTTAAGGAAGACAAAACAAAAAGGATGGCCCGTCGCGGCCCGAGCGACGAACTAAAGGAAAGATGCATCTAAA
>CATNEU010000014.1 GCA_950097605.1 uncultured Oscillospiraceae bacterium
TTGCCTGCAAAATAGTGGTCCTGCGCCGGCGCCGGGGAACCAACCTTTCCCCGGCGCCGGACATGCCGCGACAGGACAGCCTGCGGCTGCCCTGTCCAAATGCATGTGGATTTTTTTAAACCGCGCCGGACAAATCTCTGATTTGCGTGTGCCAAAGGCACTGTGTCAGCGCGCCATGCGCAGACCGGCGCTTGCTTTAAAACAAACAGCCCAAAGGCCCTGCCTTTGGCCGCACCCTGCGCGGGCTGCACTCTGTGCAGCCGCTGTTTTTTTATTCTTCCGCCAGCAGCGCCGAAACGTCCAGGTTCTGGCCGTCGCTCCAGAGCCGCTCGAGCGAATAGAAATCCCTCGCCTGCGAGAAAAACACGTGCACCACCACATCGCCGTAGTCGAGCAGGATCCAGGTGGCAGACTGATATCCCTCCACCCGTTTGGGTTCGATTTTCGCCTGGGACATCTGATAATCCACCTCATCCGCCAGCGCCTTGACCTGGGTTGTGCTGCTGCCCGTCGCGATTACAAAATAGTCCGCAATTGGGGACAGGTCGTCAATTTTAATCACTTGAATGTCCTGCGCCTTTTTGTTGTCCAAAGCTTTGACTGTTTTTTTCACCATCTCCAGTGATGTCATACTCTTCACCTCAATTATTTACCTGACGAAGCGCCGTCGGGGTCCAGCACGTTGTTGAAATTCTCTCCGTTTTCATCCAGATAGGACGTTGTGTTCTGCAGCTCGATGATCGGGAGCGCCTCCGCCGGAACTGCCTCGGCATAGGGCCGCATCTGCTCGTTGAGCAGCTTGGCGGTCTCCTCCTTGTGCAGCGTATACACGCTCTGGCCTCTATGGTTCACGCCCTCGCCCGGCAGCGTGTACACCTCGATGTTTTCAAAATCCAGCTCCATCACAACGTTCATGTATTTGATGATTTCCTTAATCGAAAGGTCGGTCGTAATATCGTCGTACACCTTGGGCAGCACCGAGCCGGCAAGCTCGATTCTGCCAACGTCCAGCACCTGCTTGGCAAACGAGGCCAAAAACAGCCGCTGCGCGTTCACACGGCCCAGGTCCCCCTGCACATAGCCCGCGCGGAAACGCACAAACCACTCGGCTTTCTGCCCGTCGAGCACCTGGTCGCCCGCCGGAATCACCATGCCCTCATAGTAGTTGATCTGCTGCGGCACATTCATCCGGACGCCGCCCAGCGCGTCCACCAGGTTGCGGAAGCCCTCGAGCGTGATGGTCGCATAGTGGTCGATCGGCAATTGGAACTGCTCGTTGATGACCGTGGCCAGATTGGAAATCTTGGTTTTGCCCTCAGGCGTATGGCCATAGATCGCATTGATTTTGCCGGTGCCGCCGGTGTTATAGTCCGTTCCCACAAAAGTATCTCGCGGAATTTGCAGAATGGTGGCCTTTTTGGCCTTCACGTCAAAATTGACGACCATAATCACGTCGGTCAGGCTCTCGCTTTCATCGAGGCCGGCGACCAGGAAATTCACAGAGTTCTCTTTGATGGTGTCTTCGGTGCCGATATTGCTCGGCAGTGTCGGGTCCAGATCGGGGTTTTCGGTTTTGGGCCGGAATTCCAGCAGGGCGATTGCCCCAATTGCCAGAATCGACAGAACGATCACAACGACCGAAACCGTCATGATGATCTTGTTTCTCTTTCTGTAATCGCCTTTCATGGGTTGTCCTCCCTGTTCATCAAAAGCCAGTTATAGGCTTCGACCGTATCCTGCAGCATATATTTCTGTTTGGACACCATATCGCACAGCAAAAAAGATACGGACGCCAGCATGGCCCCATCGAGGTCCGCAAAGCTCTGCGCACGCAGCTCCTCCACACCGGGATACCGTCTGTCGGCGCTTGCAGCGTCCGCAAGATAGACGATCTTCTCCAGTCTGCTCATCCGCGCCCTTGCCGTGGTATGATACCGTACCGCTTGGATCATTTCCTCATCGTGAATCCCCAATACCCGCTCCAGATAAACGCCGCCCGCAAAAGCGTGCCAGACAGGCGGCGCTTTTTCAATAAACTTATCCAAAATTATAGCAGACTGCGCAAGCATTTGCAACAGCGCATCGGACGGCAGATCCTTGACCACATCGTGCAGAAGCCCCGCTATATAGGCGCGGTGCGTGTCTGCGCCATGCCGGCGCGCAAGCTCCACGGCCAGTTGCGCCACGCAGCGGGAATGCTGGAATCTCTTTTCGCTGAGGTTTTGGCGCAGCACCTGCAAAAACGCGTCGATGCGGCCGGTATAGGCGCCCTGATACAAGCCGTGCGCCGCGATATACGCCGCAACATCCTTATTAAGATAAGCGGATGGCTCCGCTTTATTCATCACGCAGTCGCGGATGAACGTGGAGGACATCTCCATGACGTCGATTTGCAGCAGGCATACGTCAGCACCCTGCTCCTGTAGGCGGCGGCGCTGCTCGCAGAGCTTTTCAAACACACCGTTTTCCCTAGCTGCGCTGCAGAGCACACAGTGTTCCAGGATCTCGCGATACCGCCGCCACCTTTCAAACGTCAAAAACATATCGCTTCCCATAATCAGATACCACGCAGCACCCGGATACTGTTCGCGCAGCTTTGCAAGCGTATCCGCGGTATAGCTGACGCCGCCCGACCGGATTTCGATATCGTCTACCTCGAAGACCGGATTGTCCGCGGCGACCAGGCGGCACATTTCCAGGCGGTCGGCGGCACTGGCCAGGTCGGGCGCTTGTTTATGGGGCGGGCTGTTTGCCGGTATCAGCAGGACTTTATCAAAATGCAGCTTTTTATGAAACGCCAGCGCCAGATGGATGTGTCCCAGATGGATGGGATTGAAAGTCCCGCCAAACACGGCGATCTTCATTGCCAAAGCCAAAACACCCCGTTTCTGTTCTCAAAATAAGCCGGCATACCGCCCGCCTTACAGTTCGATCCGCGTATTTTCCGGGTCCGGGCGAAACAGCACAAAACGGCTGCCGATGACCTGCACCACCTGCGCGCCCACACGGCGGGCAAGCTCCTCCGCGGCCTCCCGCGCAGAAACCGGCGCGTTGTCGAGCACCCGCATTTTAATCAGCTCGCGCGCGGCCAGCGCGTCATCCGTCTGCTTCACAAGCGTATCCACAATGCCGCCCTTTCCAACCTGTCCGATGGTATCCAGTCCGTTTGCCATGCCCTTCAGCTTTGCCCGTTGTTTACTCGTCAGCACGTAAGCACCCTCTCTTCTCCTATGTTTATACACATAATTTGTATCCGAATTGTATACCGGCTCCTCAAAACGGCACGAAGCCGCTTTTCAGACAGCCGCCGTTTCATCTGCCATGCAAACACGCCGCTCGTTCAATCGGCGGCTGTCTGTTCCCAGTTCTGTTCGCGCAGGCGCGCCGCAAACGCACGCAGCGCCTTGCCACGGTGGCTGCATGCGTCCTTTTCGGCGGCGGAAAGCTGCGCAAAGCTGCGCTCTCCCACAAAGAACACGGGATCGTAGCCAAAGCCGCCTTCGCCCGCCCGCGCAAAGCCGATGCGCCCTTCGCATTCTCCGCGCACCGTAAAGCTTCTGCCATCCGGCAGCACGCAGCAAATGGCCGACACAAAACGCGCCCCGCGCTGGTCCTCCGGGAGGTCTCCCAGCGCCGCGAGCAGCTTGTCGATGTTCTGCCCGTCGGTTGCGTGTTCGCCGGCATAGCGCGCCGTGTATACGCCGGGCAGCCCGCCCAGCGCGTCAACCTCCAGGCCCGAATCGTCGGCCACTGCGGGCCGCCCCGACGCCTTTGCCGCCGCAGCCGCCTTCAGATAGGCGTTCTCCTCGAAGGTTTTTCCGGTCTCCTCCACCTCGAGGCAGACGCCCGCCTCGCGCTGCGATACGGCGCGGAGTCCCAGCGCCTCCAAAATCCTCGCAAACTCCGCGAGCTTGCCCTTATTATTTGTCGCAATAACCCATTCCATGCCATATCCTCCGTTTTGGGCAATCAGTCGAACAATGCTTCCACAAACTGCTCCGGGTCAAACGGCTGCATGTCGTCGAGCTGCTCGCCAACACCGACAAACTTGACCGGGATGCCCAGGCTGTCCTGAATCGCGATGACCACGCCGCCTTTTGCAGTCCCGTCGAGCTTGGTCAAAATGATGCCGGTGATACCGGCTGCCTCTTTAAACTGTATCGCCTGGTTCACGGCGTTCTGGCCTGTCGTCGCATCCAGCACCAGCAGCACCTCGAGGTCGCTGTCCGGCAGCTCTCTGCCAATTACGCGGTTGATTTTCGCCAGCTCGTCCATGAGGTTTTTCTTGTTGTGCAGCCGCCCCGCCGTATCACAGATAATGACGTCGCTGCCCGCGGCCTTGGCGGCGCTGATCGTGTCGAAGACCACCGCGGCCGGGTCGGAGCCCTCATTGTGGCGGATCATTTTGACGCCCGCTCGGTCCGCCCACACCTGCAGTTGGTCGATCGCGGCGGCGCGGAAGGTATCCGCCGCGCCGAGGAGCACGCTCTTGCCCTGCTCGCGCAGCCGCGCGGCCATCTTGCCAATCGAGGTGGTTTTGCCCACGCCGTTGACGCCGATGACCAGGATCACCGACGGCTTAGTACCCAGATGCAGCTCGTCCGCGCCCGACATCAATTCAATCAGCAGCTCCTTAAGCATCCCGGTGATCTCCTCGGGGTCCTCCACCTTGCGGGACTTCACCCGGTCGGCAAGCTCCTCGCAGATCTTGTGCGCCGTCTGCGCTCCCACGTCGGACATGATCAGCACATCCTCGAGTTCCTCGAAAAACGCCTCGTCGATCTTGCGGAACGACTTGACCATGTTGTCGACCTGTTTTATCATCGAGTCCTTTGTTTTCTTCAGGCCCTGTTTGAGCTTATCAAAAAATCCCATTCCATTCTCTCCATTTCCACACTGACTATGCTGGGCGCGCCGGGCCCGGCACACGCGGTATCTCCCCTAGCCAACCATGCTGTTCTCAAGCTCTCCTACCCGCAGCTCCAGCAGCTTGGAAACGCCCTCTTCCTGCATTGTAACGCCATAGAGCACGTCGGCTTCCTCCATTGTGCCGCGCCGGTGAGTGATCAGGATGAACTGCGTCTTTTCGCTGATGCGCCGCAGATAACTTGCGTATTTGACGACGTTGACGTCGTCGAGTGCGGCCTCGATCTCGTCGAGGATGCAAAACGGCGCGGGACGTACCTTCAATATTGCAAAGTAGATTGCAATGGCCACAAACGCCTGCTCACCGCCGGAGAGCGACGCGAGGTTTTTGATGATTTTACCGGGCGGCTCGACATAGATCTCGATGCCCGATTCCAAAACGTCCTCGGAATCGGTCAGCGCAAGCCGCGCGCTGCCGCCGCCGAACAGCTCCTTAAAGATCAACCCAAAATGCCTGTCTATCTCCCCAAAGCTGGTTTTGAAAATCTCCCGCATCGAGAAGGTGAGCTGGTCGATGAGCTTTTGCAGCTCGCAGGCCGAGTTCTGCACATCCTCGACCTGTGTTTTCAAAAACGCATACCGCTCGCTGACCTCGCGGTACTCCTCGATCGCCGCAACGTTGACGCTCCCAAGCGCTTTGATCCGCCCTTTGAGCAGTGCGAGCCTGCTCTGGGCCTGCGCGCGGTCCTCCACCGGCACGGCGGTCTCGAGCGCTTCGCCCCTTGTGAGGCCGTAGTCGTCCCAGAGCTTGGCCACAATCGCATCGTACTCGTTTTGCAACGAGAGCTTGCGCTCGCCAAGCCGCGCAAGTTCTTTGGAAACCGCTTCCTTCTGTGCAAGCAGTTCCTTTTCGGCCTGCCGGCTCTCGGCGTTTTCCTTTTCCAGCAGCTCGCGCCGCTGCATCGCCTGCGCGATTTCCTGCGTCAGCCGCCGGGCGGCCTCTTTGCACTGCTCGCGCTGCCGGGCACAGCCTTCCATTTCCGCACGAATCTGCGTGTTCTGCCCGGTAAGCCATTCCCTCTGCCTTTCCAGGTCGCCCGCGCGCTGCTTCTCGGCGGACTGTTCGTCCCGCAGCCGCGCAAGCTCGGCGGCGAGCGCTTCCAGGTCCTTTTCCTGAGAAAGCACCTGCAACCGGCTCTCCCCGATCTGCGTGGCAAGGGTCTCCCGTTCGGCAGCCGCCTGCGCGCGCTCGTCCGAGAGCAGGCGCAGCCGCTCGGTTATCTGCCCGATTTCCTCGTTGATCTGTGCGGTCATGCCCGCGGAGTCTTCGCCGAGGCTCTTTGTCTCGCCCAGCTTGCCCGCAAGCTGCTGTTCCTCGGTCCGCAGCGAGCGGATTTCGGCGTCCAGCCCCGCAAGCTGCTGTTCCAGCCGCTTTTGCTCCGAGGCAAACCGGATCTGGTCGGCGCGCATCTGCTGCACATCGCCCTGCGCATCGCGCATCTGCTGCTCGAGCTGCCGCAGTTGCTCCTGCACCTGCGTGCCCTCGGCCCGCAGCGCGGCAAGCTGCTCCTCCGCCCCGGCACCTTGTTTCACAAGCGCTTCAATCTCGTGCCTGCGGCCCAGAATATTCTGCGACTTCTTGCTATAGCCGCCCGTCAGCGAACCGCCGGCATTGACCTGCTGCCCGTCGAGCGATACAACGCGGTAGCGGTATCCGTTCGCCTTTGCAATCGCCGTGGCCGCGTGCAGGTCCTGCGCCACCAATACCCTGCCGAGCAAAAATTGCAATATGCCGCGGTACTGCGAGTCATAGGCAATCAGCCCGCTCGCCACGCCTACAAAGCCGTCCTGGGTCTTGATCTCCCGCGCTTCGAGCGCCCTGCCGCGCATCTCGCTCTGCGGCAGAAATGTTGCGCGGCCGGCCTTTTTTTCCCGCAGATAAAAGATTGCGCGCTTGGCGCTCTCGCTGTTGTCCGTCACAATGTTTTGCATCGCGGGGCCGAGTGCGGTCTCGATTGCCTGGGCGTATTCCGGACGCACGTCGATCAGCCCCGAAATGGGGCCCACAATGCCTTGCAGCGCCCCCTTGGATGCGCTGTTCATAATGGTTTTGACACTGAAGGCGAAGCCCTCCATGCTCTCCTCCAGATCGCGCAGCAGTTTGGCGCGGCGCTTGCAGTCAAGCGCCGTAAGCTCGGTTTCCTGCGCGCTTTTGCGCAGCGCTTCCAGCTTGGCTGTGCGACCCTGGAGCTTGGCGCGGTAGCCCGCTTCCACATTCCCGGCTTCTTCCAGCCGGGATGCCAGCGTAGCCGACAGCTTTTTACACTCCTCCACCTCCGACGCGGTTTGCGCAAGCTGCTCCTGCTTCACACGGATGGTCTCCCCGAGCACCTGCATGCGCTGCTCCAGCTCCTGTGCGGCGTTTTTGGAGGTGATCTCATTGACCCGGTGGGCGGACAGACTGGTATTCAGCGCATGGATGCGCGTGTTCAACTGCATTTGCTGCTGCTCGTTTTGCACAAGCGCCCCATTGCTGGCGGCAAGCGCCTGTTCCCGCCGGGCAAGCAGCGTGCGGCTCTCCGCGAGCCGTCCTTCGGCCGCCTCATATGCCTGCTCCCTGCTCTCGAGATGCCTGGCCGCCGCTTCCGCGCCCGCCGCAAACGCCGCCAGCTCCTCCCCAATTTTGGCCGCAGCCTCGTCGTTGTGGCGGATGTCATTTTCCAGCACTGCGATCTTCGCGTGCAGTTGGGCGGCCTGCTCCTCCCCGGCGGCGGATTCCCGTCTGGCCTCGTCCACAAACACTGCCGTTTGCTGCATCTGTTCATAAAGCCGCGCGCTCTTCTCTTCAAGCGCCTCGAGTTCCCCGCTGATCCGGCGGTAATCGCCGTCCGCCGTCTGAAAATGCGTTTCAAACGTGCCGAGCTGCTCCTTCATGTGCGAAAGGTCCTCGAGCCAGAGCGATATTTCGAGCGACTTTTTCTCCTCCGCGAGTGCAAGAAACTCCTTTGCCTTTGCCGCCTGCCGCTCCAGCGGGCCAACGCGCCCTTCCAGCTCCTGCAAGATGTCCTTCAGCCGCACCATGTTCTCTTCCGCCTGTTGCAGCTTCCGCACGGCCTCAGCCTTGCGGTAGCGGAATTTGCTGATGCCCGCGGCCTCCTCGAAAATTTCGCGCCGCTCGCCGCTCTTGGCCGCAACGATCTCGGCAATACGGCCCTGCCCAATGATCGAGTAGCCGTCGCGGCCGATGCCGGTATCCATGAACAGCTCATAGATATCCTTCAGCCGCACGCTGTTTCCGTTGAGCCGGTATTCGCTCTCGCCGCTGCGGTAGAGCTTACGTGTTACCGTGACCTCCCCGGCTTCGACCGGCAGCTCTCCTTCGCTGTTGTCGATGCAGAGCGACACCTGTGCGTATCCCTGCGGACGGCGCGACTTGGTGCCGCCGAAGATCACATCTTCCATCTTGCCCGAACGCAGCGTTTTGGTCGATTGCTCGCCCATGACCCAGCGCACCGCATCGCTGATGTTGCTCTTGCCGCTGCCATTCGGCCCCACAACGGCGGTCAGCCCGTTGTCGAAGTGGAGCACTGTCTTATCCGGGAACGATTTAAACCCCGTGATTTCAAGTGATTTCAAATACAATGGACATTCTCCTCAACTCCCGATTTTGTCCCGGGATGCGCTTGAAAGCCTCATTCGGCTGTAAAACACATCCCATGGCAGCCCTTCCCGAACAAACGCATATAGACTTGCCTTTAGAATCGCATAAAATCCATTCTCAAAGCAAATCTATATCCTGAACATCTTATCAAAACTCTTGCCGGCGGCGCCAAAACGGCGGAACCTTCCCGCCGTCTACTGCCGGTCCTGCACAACCGCTGCAAACGCCGCGCCGGTCAGCCCGGCGAGAGCGTCCGGCGACAGCTCGACCTGAAAACCGATTTTACCGGCGCTGACCGCCATCGACGGCAGCGCACGGGCGGATTGGTCGATCACCGTGCGGTAGGGCTTTTTCATCCCCACCGGGCTGCATCCGCCGCGCACATAGCCCGTCACGCGGGTGATCTCCCGCACCGGGATCATCTCGACCGACTTTTCCGAGACCGCCCGCGCCGCCAGCTTGAGATCCAGCTCGCACGGCGCGGGGATCACAAACACAAAATACGCTCCCGACTTCCCCTGCGTGACAAGCGTTTTAAACACCCGCCCGGCGGGCAGGCCGATTTTTTCAGCCGCCGTCACGCCGTCCACAGGGCCGGACGCGGCATAGCTGTGCACGGTATAGCCGATGCCGGCGGTCTCGATCATACGCATTGCGTTGGTTTTAAGCTGCGCCATACCAATTCTCCCCCTGCTGCAAACGGCAAAAATCAGAGCCAGAGAAACAGCCAGATGCCCACAATCAACAGCACGGCGCCAAGCGCGAGCATCGTTCCGTAAGAGAGCAAAAACGAGCGGTCTTTTTTAAGCGAGATCGACTTTGCCATGCCTGGATGGTAAACCACGTCCACCTTATCACCAATTTCATAATACCGTTTACCGCTGCCGACAGAATACTGCACCGAGCGCTCCTTGCCCTCGAACTCAAAGGTGAAAACCGGATAATAGGACTTCACCTCGTCGCCGGTGGAGGACTTATAGTCCGTTACCGTCGCAGTGAGCGCGGTGCCTTTTTTGTTGATCCAGCTCCTGCTAGTGAACTTAGCGCCCGCGAGTGCAAGCAGAAAGAAACCACTGAGAATAAACAACAAATCAATCATCATAATAAAAACCCTTCTTTCCCGTTTATTTTTAAAGCAACCCGCCGGAGGCCGACAGGATATTCAACACATCAAGAGGAATCTGTGGAAAATACTCCGCCGCGATACCGCACACCGTCGGTGCGCCCCAGGCGGCCAGCGCAAAATCGACGCATGCCCCGTGCGCGCACTGCGCATCATACTGCGTATCCCCCACAAACAAAACCTCGCCCGGCGCGGCGCCTGTCCTTTCCATGTAAGTAAGCATGGGCTGCGGGTCCGGCTTGTGCCGCTCGGTATCCTCCACACAGATGCATGTGCCAAAATACGCTGCAAGCCCAAACCGTTCCAGATCCACTCCAAGCTCCCGCCGGGTGCGCGAGGTGACAATGCCCAACCGTACGCCGCGGCGGCGCAGCAGGTCCAGCAGGTTTTCAATTCCATCAAACACCCGCACCCTATCGTTAAACTCCTGCTGCAGCGAATGCTCCCAAATTTCAAAAAAGCGCGGCCTGTCCTTCTCGGCAACCTCCATCTGCTCCAACGCGCGCATGCCCGGAATGCCCAGCGCAAATTGCAACTGCGACCGGTCCATGCGTTCCAGTCCAAACGCCTCCATCGCCTTTTGCAGCGAGAGAATCACGGCCTCCTCGGTATCAAACAGCGTACCATCCACGTCAAATAGTATATGCTTGTACATCTTCCGCCTCCTGTTCACAGTGCTTTAGATAGCTTGTCCGTACTCTGCAAAAACGCAGGTGCAATGTCTGTCAGATCCAACTGTCTGTACCGCGCGCAGGGAGTGCCGCCGTCTCGTTGCGCCGGTCCCCGGTGCGGTTATACAACCCGCACCGAAAAGGGCGGCACCGAAGCGTCGGCGCAAACCTTCAGCCGGAAGCCCCGCTTTTCATACGGAAGCAGGTTGCACCTGCCCTGCCCCGTCACCTTGGACGCATGCCCGGGAGGCACCAGCAGTGTGACGCCGCCGGGCGGATGGGCTGCCAGCAGCCCATCCAGAACCCTGCGGTAGCGCTCCCCTTCGCAGAGCTCCCGGAAAGCCGGATGGTATATCCCGGCCACCCGGTCTGCCTCGAGGGTTTCCGAGGCGTGCAGGCCCAGCCGGATCACCCGGACGCTCCGCCCTTCAAAAAACGCAAGCAGGTCCGCGCCCAGCGCAACCGCCTCGTCCATCGTGGGAGGCGTATACAAACCCCGTTCATAGAGCGCCGCAAGCTGGGTCCCCTTTATCACCACAATAGGGTAGATGCGCACCGTTTGCGGCTGCATGTCCGCAATTCCCCGCGCCGTACGCAAAACGCCCTCCCTATTGTCCTGATAAAGGCCCACCATCATCTGCATGCCAAGCTCGAAGCCTGCTTCCCGGATGAAGCGCGCCGCACGGCGGACATCGGACGCGCTGTGCCCGCGCCGGTTGGCCGCCAGCACCCTATCGTCCAGGCTCTGCACACCCAGCTCGATTGCCTGCACCCCAAAACCAGCGAGCAGTTCGAGAATTTCGGGATCTATGCAGTCCGGTCTCGTGGACACCCGCACGCCTGCAAAGCCATAGGCCTGCATGGCCTCCCGCGCGGCCGTCAGCAGCTCGAGCATATACGCCCGGTCTATTGCCGTGAAGCTGCCGCCGAAAAACGCAATCTGCGCGCCGGACACGCGCTCTCCAAGCATCCCGGCGGCCCGGCGGCAGGTTGCAAGCACTTCCGCCGCATCCGGCGCCGCCTGCACGCCGGAGATGCTGCGCTGGTTGCAGAAACTGCAAGCGTGCGGGCAGCCGATATGCGGCACGAATATCGGAACGTTCGCGTGCCTCATTCGCCCATCAGCTCGAGCGCTTCTTTGGCCGCAAGCTGCTCCGCCTGCTTCTTGCTGCGCCCCACGCCGGTGCCGATCACATTGGAATTCAGATGCACCTCCACACGGAACGTCTTGTCGTGGTCGGGCCCGTATTCGTCCGCGAGGACATACTCCAAAACCTCTTCTTTGTTCTGCTGGATGATCTCCTGCAGTGTGGTCTTGTAATCCCGGAACAGCTCCTGCTGTTTATCGCCGCTTTCCAGTTCTTCCTTGACAAAGCGCAGCACGAAAGCGCGCGCATTGTCGATGCCGCCGTCGAGATAAATCGCCGCCAGCACCGCCTCGAACGCGTCCGCGAGAATCGAAGGCCGGTTTTTGCCGCCGGTGAGCTTCTCGCCGCGGCCCAGCTTCAAAAAGTCGCCCAGCTTGATTTCGGCCGCAAACTGGCTCAGCGACTTCTCGCAGACCAGCGAGGCGCGCAGCTTGGTCAGCTCCCCTTCGGGCAAGTGGTCATAGTGCTGAAAAAGATAGTCGCTCACAATGATCGAGAGTACCGAGTCGCCCAAAAACTCCAGACGCTCGTTGCTCTTGGTTCCCTTTTTCACCTCGTTGGCATAGGAGGAGTGGGAGAGCGCCGTACCAAGCAGCGCCTTGTTTGTAAAAGTATAGCCGATGTTTTGTTCTAAAGATTTCATATTGCCTCCCGCTGTCCGCCGCAAATCCCGGCGGACCCGCAAAAACTGTTGATTCCCCGCCGCACGCTATTTTGCCTGCTCCCTTTTGGTGCGCGGCAGGTTCGCTTTGATCTCTTCGATGACCTGATGTTCGCAGAACTCCTTGGCCTGCCGGATGGCGTTTTGAAAAGCCAGGGCGTTGGAGCTGCCGTGCGCCTTGATTACGGGCTTGGAGATACCCATTAGCGGCGCGCCTCCATACTCGGTATAGTCGAGCTTGCGTTTGAATTCCCGCAGGCCGTTTTTCACGAGCACCGCCGAGAGCTTAGAGAGCAGATTCCGTAGAAACACCGCCTTGACGTTTTTATAAAACATCATGCCCAGCCCCTCGGTGAGCTTGAGGATCACATTGCCGGTGAAACCGTCCGCCACCACCACGTCGCATATTCCCGAGGGGATGTCCCTGGCCTCCACGTTGCCGGAAAACGAAACCGGCGCGTTTTGCAGCAGCGCGTAGGCCTCGGTCTGCAGTTCGGTGCCCTTGCCCGCTTCCGCCCCAACGTTGACAAGGCCGACCTTCGGCTTGTCCACGCCCATAATCTTCTGCATATACACGCTGCCCATCACGCCGAACTGCATGAGCATCTCGGGCCGGCATTCCAGATTCGCGCCCGCGTCCATCAGCATAAAACAGCCGGTGTCGGACGGCAGCAGCGGCGCCAGCGCGGCACGGCGGATTCCTTTAATCCGTCCCACCAAAAACGAGGAGCCCACCACCAGCGCCCCGGTGTTGCCCGCGCTCACAAACGCGTCTCCCCGCCCCTCGGCGAGCGCCCTGAGTCCAACCGCCATTGAGCAGCCGGCGAGGCTTTTGATCACCTCGGTCGGCTCGTCCTCCATTGTGATAACGGAATCGGCCTGCAGGATGTCAAAGCCCGCGATGTCCAGTTTGTTCTCCCGCGCTGTTTCGCGGATCTTCTCCGCGTCGCCCGCAAGCAGGATCTGCACGCCGTATTCCTTTGCGGCCAGCACGCAGCCCTGCAGCACAGCCAGCGGCGCGTCGTCCCCGCCAAAAGCATCCACTATGATTTTCATGTTGTCCTCTCCATCTCTATACCGCATTCTGATTGTCGGTTTATTTGGACACGGCATGCAGCGTCATCCGTTCCTCTGCCGGGCAAGCGCTTCGTCGAGCGAAGCGAGCGCCCGGTCAGCCACAAGCTGGTAGCGCGCGCCCTTGTCCTTCACACGCACGCCGGCCGGCGGCAGAATGCCCATATTGCTGCCCATCGGCTGGAAATCCCGCACGCTCCCGTCGCTGATATAGGCGCAGAGCGCGCCGGTCATGCAGTCCGTGGGCAACCGATAGGGTTCCCTGCCGTTTAGAATGCGCGCCAGGCTGTTGCCGGCTATGATACCGGACATTGCCGATTCCACGTATCCCTCCACACCGGTG
>CATNEU010000015.1 GCA_950097605.1 uncultured Oscillospiraceae bacterium
TAGCGTTCATAGAGCTGCTCAACAATCAGGTCCATTTTCTCCTCCAGCGACGCGAAAAACACATCGAGGTCGCCCTTTGCCTTGATCGCCAGGCGGGGCAGGTTCAGCGAGGTGAAGCTCAGGTTGCCCCTGCCGGTCACGATTTCGCGGCTGGGATCGTACACATTGGCCATTACACGGGTGCGGCAGCCCATATAGGCTACTTCAGTCTCATGGTTGCCCGGTTTATAGAACTGCAGGTTAAACGGCGCGTCGATAAACGAAAAATTCGGGAACAGCCGCTTTGCCGACACGCGGCAGGCAAGCTTAAACAGGTCGTAGTTGGGCTCGCCCGGATTGTAGTTGACGCCTTCTTTCACCTTAAAGATGTGGATTGGGAAAATCGGGGTCTCTCCGTTTCCAAGGCCCGATTCGGTTGCGAGCAACACGTTGCGAACCACCATACGGCCCTCCGGCGTGGTGTCCATGCCATAGTTGATCGAGCTGAACGGAATCTGTGCACCGGCTCTCGAGTGCATGGTGTTGAGGTTGTGCACCAGCGCCTCCATGGCCTGATAGGTCGCGCGGTCGGTTTCCTTGAGCGCACGCTTTTTCGCAAACGCCTGCAGCCGTTTCACCGCCTGCACATCAAAGCGCGCGCCAAGCAGCGCGGCTTCCGCCTCTTCAAAGCCGTTGTCGTTCGCAATAACGGGTTGCAGCCCTTTTTCCTTGAGCTCGTTCGACACACAAAGCGCATATTCGTCCGCATCCTCCGCGTCGCAGAGCAGCTCCAGGCCCTTTGCGAGGTTGGCGCGGTAGAGCTTTGCATAGGTTTTGGATACGCCCTTCGCCATACCGTAGTCGAAATTGGGGATGCTCTGCCCGCCGTGCTGGTCGTTCTGGTTGGACTGAATCGCAATGCAGGCAAGCGCCGCATAGCTTTGGATGTCGTTGGGCTCCCGCAGGAAACCGTGCCCCGTGCAGAAGCCGCCCGCAAACAGCTTTTCAATATCAATCTGGCAGCAGGTGGTGGTCAGCGTTAGAAAATCCAGGTCGTGGATATGGATGTCGCCGCGTTTGTGCGCCTCGGCGTGCTTGGGGTTGAGTACATACATCTCATAAAACTGCTTGGCGCCTTCGGAACCGTATTTGAGCATGGTTCCCATCGCAGTGTCGCCGTCGATGTTGGCGTTTTCGCGCTTGATATCGTTGTCGGCGGCAGATTTAAACGTCAGGTCCTCGTATACTTTCATCAGACGGGTGTTCATCTCGCGTACACGGGTCCTCTCGGCGCGATAGAGGATAAATTCCTTTGCGGTCTTGGCGTGTCCGGTCTCCACCAGAATTTTTTCCACCGCGTCCTGGATCATCTCGACTGTCGGCACCTCCTGCCCTATCCGGCTCTCGAGATATTCCACAACCTTTCCGGCAAGATCCAGCGCCGTGTCGTAGTCGTTCCCGCCCGAGGCCCGGGCGGCTTTGAAAATTGCATTCGCAATTTTCTCCATATTGAAGGCAACTTCCCTGCCATCGCGTTTTTTAATTCTGGTGATCATAGCTCTCTACCTCCATCCAAATTGGAACATACACGGCGGCCGCCGGCAAACCGTATCCGCCGGATGCGCGCCTATATATGGTGCCTGTGTCTATACGGCCGACAAGCGCATACCGGCACGCTGTCAGCAGAACCGGTGCGCAAAACGAACAATGAATAAACCTGCATATAATATAAATATTTATACATCCCAAAAACATTGGATTCGACCAAAAAAACACGGTGATACCCGTCTTTTCCGGCAAAACCGGCGGATGATATTATACTATTTTAGTGCATTTTGATTCGTTTTTATATGCATACGCCGAGGCCGTATGCATCACAAGTCCGGTACACAATATATTGTATGTATTCTTGATTGCTACCCTATTATATAGCATATATATGCGGATGTCAATATGAGAATTGCCCGAAAAAGCACGGAACTTTTGACGAATCCAATCACTTTCACAGGAATCTCCTGTATCTGTTAAAGAACTGTGAAAATCCCTTTTTTGCCTTGACAAACCGGGGGTTAGCTGCTGTGTAATCAAAATATGCATATGGTATACAATTATTGTATTGCATGAAATCCTGCAAAAACACGAAAAAAGCCCACCGTAGCGCGCTGTGTGCGCAGTATGGCTCCGCACATTGCACAGTCATTCCGATCGTTTTGCCCCCAATTCCATGCTCTCTATTCCCAATCGTATAAAACCGCAATCCTCCAAGCCAGGCCAGAAAATTTCTTGTGCATCAAAAGGGCCTTTCTGTTTTGCTTCCAAAACGTGATGTCTCGCAGCAAAAAAAGGGGCTGTTCAATAAATGAAACAGCCCCTTTTGATAAACAGATCTTTCGCTCCGGAACGGCCGTAGTCCGTCGGTTATTCTACCCAGTACACTAAAAGCTCAATTTGATTTTTTCGGTGTCAACAATCGTATCCATTGAGCTGGTCTCAAACACATGGAACGACAATTCAATATCCGTGATCTTGGTGATTCCGTTTGTCTCCAGGTCTTTATCCATAAACGTCATGGCGGCAATCGACCTTTTGCCGGAAACGACATCTTCAGAGAAAATAGGGTTCAGCATAAACCCGTTGATCGAAACATCTCTCGCCTGCACCGTGACGGCTTTGTCGCCGGTATTTTCGATATACAGAATCAATCCGGGGCCGAAAATGGATTTCGTGTCGGAAATCCCTTTGGCAACAATCTTGATGCCGTTCCCCTCATATGCCACATCGCCGGAATCGTCATAGGTGTATGTAAAGGTATCGGCGATGGAGGTTTTGATTTGCACAAGCTCGGTATCCAAATAGCTATCCCATCCATCGGATTTGAAAATGTGGAAAGCCAATTCCACATCGGCAATTGATTTGATGCCACAGGCTTCCAGGCTTTTGCTTGTAAACGTGAGCGTATCGTTGGCCTTTTTTCCGGCCGCGACATCGCTCGACATAATTGCGTCCACCATATAGCCGTTTATAGAGGTGTTGCGCGCCTGCACGGTCAAGTTTGTATCCGAGTTGTTTTCGATCAGAAGTTTGATCCCCGCTCCAAAAACGCCATCCTGCTCCAGCTCCTTCGCTGTGATCTTAACGCCCTTGTCGTCCACCAACACTTTTTCCGCAATGGTGGCCTTGTCGGAAGACGGTTCCTTCTCTTTTGACGTTTCCGACTGACCGGAGGAGACACCCTGCGGTTTTTTCAGGTCCTCGGTGCTGGAAGAATTGCCGGAGCTGCCGCAGCTACACAGAGTTACCAGCATAGAAGCGACCAAAACAGCGCAAAAAATCCTTTTCATTTCAATCTTCTCCTTTATTCTTTTAAATATTTTTCTTTCTCTGTATTTACTTTCCTTTCATATAAAATACATCTTTTTGATGCAAAAGTCAAGACTTTTCGCCATTTGGAGGAAAAATCTACAAACCGCCAAAATATATGCAAAGACAGCGCATTATTTTTTACAAAGATAAAAAAACCGGATGGCAGCCCAACCGGTTTTTTATAAGCAGCACATATTATATAATTTCTATAGATTTTTATACTCTGTGTAATAAATCCGTATAGCTTGGCATTGGCCACGCGCTGTCCTCGGTCATGGTCTCCAGCCGGTCAACATCCTCGCGGATGGCCTGCATCTGCGGGATGATCTCGTCCCGGTAGGCCGCCGCCTGTGCGGGCAGCTCTGTCAGTGCCTGCACCGACTGGCTGCTGGCCTCCAGCGCGTCGGTTTTCTGCTGCACGGCGTCGGTCAGAGCGGCGCAGGCTGCCAGCAGCGCCTTCGCCGTAGCGCTTTCTACACCCGCCTCCCGCATGTGGGTATACTCCCCTGCCAGCGCGCCTGTGTAGCGAAGGGCGGCCGGCAGGATCTGCCGGCGCACCATTTCGGTCATCGTGGCCTCCTCGATCGAAACCGTTTTGACGTACTGTTCCAGCAGGATTTCGTAGCGCGCGCGGCACTCGGCTTCGGTGAAAATGCCGTGACGTTTAAACAGCGCGATGTTTTTCGGAGCAACCAGCGCTTCCACGGCCTCAACCGTCCGGTTTTTAACCGGCAGACCGCGCCGCGCCGCCTCGTTGGCCCACGCCTCCGAATAGTTGTTGCCGTTGAATACGACACGCCCGTGCTGTTTGTAAATCTCACCGATAATACGGTCGATCTCCGCCTCCCGGTTCTGTGCAGCGCTCAGGCGGTCGGCAATGCCGGACAGCACGTCCGCGACCGCTGTGTTGAGCACATAGGTGGCCGAGGCAATCGAGGCCGACGAGCCGACCATACGGTACTCAAACTTGTTGCCGGTGAATGCAAACGGCGAGGTGCGGTTGCGGTCGCAGTCGTCCCGGTGGATCGTGGGCAGCGCGGCAATATCCTCCATGATATAGCCGCGGCTGTGCCGCTCGGGCGTCGAGCCATAGGCGATGTGCTCCAGAATCGAGGTCAGTGATTCCCCCAGAAAAATGGAGATCACAGCCGGCGGCGCTTCGTGCCCGCCCAGCCGGTGGTCGTTGCCCGCACTCGCGGCGGTCATCCGCAGCAGGTCGGCGTATTCGTCCACCGCACGGATTACCGCGCACAAAAACAGCAAAAACTGCCGGTTCTGCGCGGGATTTTTGCCGGGATCGAGCAGGTTTTGGCCGTCGTCCGTCGAGAGCGACCAGTTGTTGTGCTTGCCGGAGCCGTTGACGCCCGCAAAGGGCTTTTCATGCAGCAGGCAGGCAAGCCCTTTCTGCTTGGCCACCACCCGCATGAGCTCCATGATGAGCTGGTTGTGGTCGCAGGCGATGTTGGCCGAGGTGAACATCGGCGCAAGCTCGTGCTGCGCGGGGGCCACCTCGTTGTGCTTGGTCTTGCTGGGCACGCCCAGCTCCCAGAGGCGTTCGTCGAGTTCCTGCATAAAATCCGCAACGCGCAAGCGAATGCGGCCGCAATAGTGGTCGTCGAGTTCCTGGCCCTTAGGGGGACGCGCGCCAAACAGCGTGCGCCCGCAGATTTTCAAATCCAACCGTTTTTCATACAGCGCGCGGTCGATCAAAAAATACTCCTGCTCCGCACCGATGGTCGCTGTGACACGGCGCGCCGTTTCGTTGCCCAGGCAGCGCAGCACGCGCAGCGCCTGGGTGCTCAATACGTCCATCGAGCGCAGCAGCGGCGTTTTGCGGTCGAGCGTCTCCCCCGTAAACGAGCAAAACGCCGTTGGGATATAGAGGCTGGTCCCGCGCACAAAGGCGGGCGAGGTTGCGTCCCACGCCGTATAACCGCGGGCTTCAAACGTCGCGCGCAGCCCGCCGGATGGGAACGACGAGGCGTCCGGCTCACCCATTGCAAGCGCTTTGCCCGAAAACTCCAAAATCGCACGGCCGTCGCCCGACGGAGAGACAAACGAGTCGTGTTTTCCCGCCGTAATATTGGTCATTGGCTGGAACCAGTGGGTATAGTGGGTGGCGCCCTGCTCCACTGCCCAGTCCTTCATAACCCCCGCGACCACCTGTGCAACCTCCGGGTCCAGCGGCAGTCCTTCGTCCCGCGTCTTTTTCAAACTCTCATAGGTCGCGCGCGGCAGCCGTTCGCGCATCACACTGTCGCTGAAAACTTTGCTGCCAAACGCTTTTGAAACTGTATATCCCATAAACAACCTCCGATATCTGCTCTTTTCCATGCAAAGAGCGCGGCATATAAACACCCCAAAGCGTATGCAAGTGCACTTTAGAGAAGCTGCACGTGGTGCTCTGCACAGGTGCGTATCATCTCTTCCGGCCAAACGCTCGACTGCACCTCGCCGATGTGCGCCTTCTGCAGCAGCAGCATGCAGATGCGGGATTGGCCGATGCCGCCGCCCATCGTCAGCGGCAGTTCGCCCGCAAGCAGCATACGGTGGAACGGCAGCGTGCGCCGGTCTTCGCAGCCGGCTTCCGCCAACTGCCGCTCCAGTGCGGCCTGGTCCACGCGGATCCCCATTGAAGAAATCTCAAACGCGCGGTCCAGCAGCTTATTGTAGACCAAAATGTCCCCATTGAGCGTCCAGTCGTCATAGTCGGGCGCGCGGCCGTCGTGGCGCTGGCCGCTTTTGAGCCGTCCGCCGATTTGCATGATAAACACGGCGCCGTACTCCCGGCAAACGGCGTCCTCTCTCTGTTTGGGCGTCAGCGCCGGATACCGGTCTTCCAGCTCCTGCGCAGTGACAAACGTGATTGCAGCGGGCAAAAACGGCTCGATCATCGGAAACTGTTTGCAAAGCGCCGCCTCGGTGTTCTGCAAGGCTTCCATAATCCGGCGGACCGTGCTTTTGAGCTTGGAGATGTCCCGGTCCTCCCGGGCAATGGTTTTCTCCCAGTCCCACTGGTCCACATAGACCGAGTGCAGGTTATCGAGCTCCTCATCCCGTCGGATGGCGTTCATATCGGTATACAGGCCGCTGTCATTTTCAAAGCCATAGCGCGCAAGGGCCATCCTTTTCCACTTTGCAAGGGAGTGCACAATTTCAACATCCGCGCCGATTTCCGGGATGTCGAACCGCACCGGGCGCTCCACGCCGTTTAAGTCGTCGTTGAGGCCGGTCTCGGGCCGCACAAAGAGCGGCGCAGACACCCGGACAAGATGCAGTTGCCTGGCAAGCTCTTTTTCAAACGTGTCCTTGATGAGTTTAATGGCGATTTCAGTTTGCAGGATATCCAGCTTTGGGCGGTATCCCTGCGGCAAAAGCAGTCCGCGAACAGACATAAATGAACCCTCCGATATAAAGAAATAGCGCGGGCCCGGAGCGGGTCCGCAAAACACATAACACGTCGTCCATCAGTTGTTTCCGCGATACGCGGCGGCACTTTCAAAATACCTGTGGCATTTTGAAGTTCAGTGTTTATAATTTTACCATTATCCCATGCAAAACGCAAGAAAAACAGCAGCTTGGAGGGATGCGGCCAAGCACAGCCCTGCAGCATATACAAAAAAGGAAGGACGGGGATGTTCCCCGTCCTTCCAATGGATCCTTGCAGATTTACTCTGCCGGATGAATTATTTGTCGATGGTTACTGTAAAGACTTCCGAAACGTTGCCGAGTGCGTCCACCGCTTTCACAGTGAAGGTGCCCTCCGCCTTGAGCTTCACAAAGTTCGCCATTGCCGTCGGTGCCTCGTCGTTGATGATGAACGATGCTTTTTTGCTCGTTGTAATCGTCACGTTTTTGTCCGTGGTTGCACCGTTCTCAATTGCAATGTTGGTGCCTTCGACTACTGCGGTCAGCACCGGCGCGGTCTTGTCGATGTTCGCCTTGTAGACGCCGCCATAGTTGCCCGCCAGGTCATAGACATAAACCACTGTGCTCTCGGTGATGGTGTACTCTGTTCCGGTTGCCACCGTCTCCCCGTCGATCACGAAGTTGACGGTTTCATTCGCTGTCAGCGTGATATCCTCGTTCGTCGCAGCGCCCGATTTCACACTCGCCTCGAATACCGGCTTAGTACGGTCGATTGTGAAGTTCACAACACTCTCGTTGCCAGCGAGGTCCACTGCTTTGACAGTGTAAGTGCCCTCTTCGATGACTTTCAGAGCATATACGAAGTCGCCTGCGAGCTCGCCGTTGACATAGTAAGTCACTCTGCTGTCCGAACGCACGCTCACGTTGTTTCTCGTAACGCCGTTGTCGGTCACGCCTGTGAGCGTCAGCTCGGGCGCGGATTTCTGGATCGTTACGCGGTAGATCGCCGTGTAGTTGCCAGCCGCGTCGTATGCACGGATGTTATAGGTGCCCGACTCAGTCAGCACAAGCTCTGTGCCTTCCGAAATCGCCGTGTTGCCATTGTAGAAGGTGACGTTTTCAGAGGCCGTGAAGGTCACGTCTTTGTTGGTCACGCCATAGTGCTCGCAATCCGCCGTGAGTACCGGCGCAGTGCGGTCGATTGCAAAGGTGATTTCCTCTGTCTCGACGCCGTTTTCACCAATCGCCTTGACGGTGTACACGCCTTCATCTTTGAAGGTGATGCTGGTTCTGAAGTTCTCATCGGCCACGCCGTTGACGACGAACTTGACGTTCATGTCCGCCGTCAGGGTGACGGTATTTCTGGTCGCGCCGGATTCCGGTACGCCGGTGATTACAGGCGCCGGGTTCTCCGGGTCCACTGTGCCCTTGTCGTTGTATTCGACGATGAATTTGCCGGTGGTGCCGCTGCCCGCACGGACAAGCTCCATAATCAGCTCGCCGCCCTCGGCGTTCAACACCTGGTTGCGGATGCTCGCCATGTCTGCGCCGTACGGTACGGTCACGCTGATGGCTGCAAAAGTATCATCCATGGCGCCATATACTTTCACAACGTCGCCGGCTTTCAGGTTCAGCACGCTGATCTCGCTGAACTTCGCGGTGCCGTTGTTCACGATCTTGACATTCGGTTTCGCCAATGCTTCGAGGCCCTCGGCTTCGTAGGCATTGCCGACTTTGAGGCTTTCAACCAGGTCCGGCGAAGCCTGTGTCATGTAGACATAGCCAGCTTCCGCACCGAGGTCGAGCCCTTCAAATACAACCGTGTCACCCTCCGCCACTTTCGAGGCGATCGGCTCCTCGCTCTCAAGCGAGGTATACAGGTTGACGGTCTGGCCGAGGGATACGCCTCTGACCGTTACGGTGTCGTTTGCGCCTACGTTGTTAACGGCTGCGATGTTTTCCGGGATATTTGCTTCGGTTCTGGTTCCAAGCAGCGGTTTCTCAAACAGCTGGAACTCATAGATACGGGTCGCGCCCCACGGCGAGCCGTTGTGCGCATAGTCGATGTACAGCCGGAATACCTGGCCCTCCACCGGCTCGGCGAGGTTGCGGTCGGTGATGTCGTCCTTGTTGCCTTTGACAACGTCCACGTCCTCAAACGTGCCGTCGCCCTTCTGCACCTGCAGACGGAAATCTCTTGTGTTCATTTCCGCCGACTCTTTTGCATCCGGGTGGTTTGCGTGCCATACGGCCCATCTCTGGATGGTCTCGACCTGGCCGAGATCCACGGTCATCCAGGTGCCGCTGGACGAAGCCGTACACCACTTGGAGCCGTTTTTAGCAGTGCCGTCAACAGCCTTTGCAGGCGGCTCTGCATCATACCAGGCGTTTGCGTTGGTCGGCTTGAGGTACGCCAGGTTGACCGGCTCTTCCTCTACGTTGTCTTCGGTTGCATACAGCGGCAGCTCCCAATCAAAGCGCAGCGTGACTGCCTCGCCATGGTTGTACATGCTGTCTACCGGTACGATTTCGAAGTTGAAGTGGTCTTCGCCGTTGTCGCGGGTAACTTCCGGAATGTAGTACGCGTCTCTCGTCGTTGTGCCGACATACTCTTTCGAGCCGTCCGCATGCGCCCTGTAGACCTCGTAGTACATCACGTCGCCCTCGGCCTTGTCCCAGATCATCTTGACCTCTGCGGTCTTTGCGTCGTGGAACAGCACGTCGTCAATCTCCGGATTGGAGGCCTTGCCCATCTGCGCGGGCTCCGCATCCATTTCCGAAAGCGAGATGTTGCCGATATTCACTTCGTAATCCGCCACATCGCTGCCGCTCTCCGCTTTCAGCGAGATCGCTGTAACATGTTTGCCCAGGTACTGCTCACCCAGCGTAATGCTCGTGGTGGTCCACTCGCCCGGTGTGCCGGCCGGCAGATCATAGTATACAAAGTCGTAATTGTCATAAGTTGCTTCTTCCAGCGAGCTGTTGATCGCGAAGCCCACCTTCAGGTTGGTCGCGTCCGCCGGCGTCTTGTAGGTCACCGACGCTTCAATGTTGCCGCTGATCGTGAGGTCGGTGCTGTACAGCTTAATGATGTTCGCCTTATCCGCGTCCAGCTTGCCGCTCAGTTTGATCGAGCTGCCGCCGTAGTACGCGTCGTCAAAGTCGAAGTCCGCTTTCAGCTTGCTGCCCTCGGACTCGATGTCCCATCTCCAGGTCGGCAGGAAGTCCTGCGCCGAGCGGTTGGACCACTCTTTATCCCTCGACAGCTCACCGTCGATGAAGTACTTCTTGCCGTGGCCGGTGTTGAAGTTCGTCGAGAACGGCAGGTCGTTGATCGCAGATTTATCCGCATAGTGGTGCGCCATGCCCTTCCAATTGCTCGGGCCGGTGCTGTTGCTCGCCGTGTTGGTCGGGTCGCCGTTTTCGCCCACCCAGAAGATCTGCTCGTTGCGGTAGAAGTCCTCCGGCGTCACGCTCATCGCAAGCGTGGAGCTCATGGTATAGAAACCGACCGAAGTTTTCGCCGTGCCTTTGCCGAAGATCTTGCTGTGGTTAAAGCGGCTGGTGTTGTAAGAATTCGTCTGGGTATCGAGACCAGCGTAGACGTCGAACGGGCTTCTGCCAACGCTCTCCGCCGTTGCCTTCGAGGTGTCGATCTGAGAACCGTAATCCCAGTTGAAGTTCAAGAAGAACAGGTCGGATACACGATCGTTACCATCCTGGAACAGGCGGACATTTCTTTCGTTGAGCTCGTTCTGCCAGCTAACGCTGCCGCCCGGCAGCATTGCATCGTACCAGATCATTTCAAAGTTCTCCGGCTTGTTCTCCTGCAGCTGCTTCATAAACTGGATGTATTTTGCACCCAGTGCGCCAACCGAAGCTTCTTCATTTACAAAATAACCGTCGAAGCCATAGTACTGGGCAATCTTCTTCATCTGCTCCGCAGCCGGGAACTTGCCGTTCTCGTCCTGCACAAGCAGCGGTGCCATGTTGGACGATCCTTCAAACTGCGCAAAGAACTGGGTACCCGATACGGCAACGCCGTTTTTGTGCGCCGCGTCGATCACGTCCGGCAGCGGGGTCATAACAAATTCGCCGCGGCCCGGGGAACCCCAGTGGGTGAACGAATCGAGGTACTGCCAGTATGTAAAGATGTAGTTCATCATCTCGTCGCTGGCGTCACTTTCGATTGCCGTACCCATGAGTTTTGCGTCTTTATTTGCATACTCGTTGACGAGAGGACCGCTGAAACGGTCATTCATCGGAACGGTCGAACGCAGGTATCTCGCGTCCGCGTCGGTCTCCGGGTTCCAGTTCAGGATCCGCTCCGGAGTAAAGAGGTTGTTGGTCGGGGCAATGGTTGTTCTTGCGTCGCCCGTGCTGCTCTGGTATGCCTTCGCCTTGTTCGCATTGTCAAAGCCCGGAAGCCCTGCAAATACGCTCAACGCCATGCTGCCTGAGCACACTGCTGCGAGAATCCTTTTCAAAAGGACCGCATTTTTTTGCTTAGCCATTCTAGCTCCTCCTTGTATTATAATGGTCTTTGGCTTTCTGACAGGGTACTTAAATGTTAATACAATATAAAGAGACTCTTTCAATGTATTCTCAATATATTGTCGTAATAAACAGATAAACCAACAATGATCTACCTATTTTACACATATTTTACAAATCCCTCTCCCTTATCGTCGGTTTTTCGTCGGATTGGGACTGCTTTATTGTAACACTTCTCACCCAAGTTGTAAATACTTAATAGAATCAATATAGCAAACAAAATACTACTAAAAAATTTGTACAAATATAATAAAACGCGCTGCAAATCCAAAAATTTTAAAACAAATCATTGAATTATAATAACATATTGCAAACAGTATATTTCGTTTGAAAAGTTTAAGATCGTTATAAAGTATTTTCTTTTTTGATTTAAAACTATCTCTTTACATTATCTAACACCACTAGTAGTTATCAACAAAAGAAAAAGCATATCTTAGAATGGTATGAACATATTTTTCATATATTTCCGAGAGGTCATCTGGTTGAAACCAGTCTTCCCCTTTCTTGAAAGCCGCTTATATTCTCCGATGGGTCATGCCGTCCTTGGTCCTGTCCACAAAGCCATATACAAGCAGGGAGCAAAGAGCGCCGCAGGGCTGCACAGCCGTCACAACGGCCGTAAACTTTATATGCAATAACCCCAACCGCCTTTCACGCTACCGTTGCATTTCGCCGGTGTGGTATGCTATACTAACCACCAACGAGACAAATCCCCGGCTTTCCATAGACAACCTTTTAAAAACAGGGCTGCATACGGCCATTTTGAAGAGAGGACGATGATATGCAACAGACAAACGGTTCCAAAACCGCAGTCGTCACCGGTGCGTCGCGCGGCATCGGGCGGGAAACGGCCCGTCTGCTTGCCGAAACCGGCTACCAGGTGGTCATCGGTTATCACACCGGCGCCGCGCCAGCCCTACAGCTTGCACAGGCGTTGCAGGATAAAGGCTGCCGCGCCCGCGCCATACAGGCCGACGTATCCGATCCCACCGACGCTTCCCGGCTCATCCGGCTTGCCGAAATGCACTTCGGCGGCGTGGACCTGCTTGTCAACAACGCCGGCATTGCACAGCAAAAGCTGTTTCTGGATATCACCGCGCAGGACTGGGAGCGGATGTTCGCGGTCAACGTCGGCGGGGCGTTCCACTGCACCCAGGCCGTCCTGCGCGGCATGATTGCGCGGGGCGGCGGCAGCATTGTAAACGTCTCTTCAATCTGGGGAATGGTCGGCGCCTCCTGCGAGGTGCATTACTCGGCGGCAAAGGCCGCCTTGATCGGCATGACCAAGGCGCTGGCCAAGGAGCTCGGCCCATCCCATATCCGCGTCAACTGCGTGGCGCCCGGCGTGGTGGATACCGAGATGAACGCCGCGCTGGACCGGCAAACGCTCGACGCGCTGCGGGCGGAAACCCCTTTGGGCACGCTTGGCAGCACAGAGGACATTGCGCAGGCCATTGCATTTCTGGGCGGCGAGCAGGCGCGTTTTATCACCGGGCAGGTGCTCAGCCCCAACGGTGGATTTGTGATCTGACCCTTCTTCTTGCTATGCATACTTTGTACTATATAAAAGGGCCCTGCCGGTTGTAAACCGGCAGGGCCCTTTTATATAGAACCATGCATATACGCCTACTGTCACCAAACCCGCAGCACCCGCTGGTATA
>CATNEU010000016.1 GCA_950097605.1 uncultured Oscillospiraceae bacterium
TATATTCAAATACGTGATAATCCTAATCAGGTTATTGAAAGATTAATATCTTATGAAAACACGGAAGATTCTTATTATAAAATTAGAGATTTAAAGTTGGAAGAACCAATCGAGCAGGCGGCGCGGAGTCGTCCTGCAAGCGCCGGCGTTGCAGGCAGCGGCCGACGACGGCGCGGTGGCTGTGGAATACACGCGGGACAGCACGGTATATCTGTCCAACGAGCTTGCGCAATTGCGCAATGCAATTATTAAGATGGGGGGAACTCTATAATGTTTAATCTTGCGCAATGGCTGATACAGGGAATTATTGAGGGTTATGAAACCGGCGAGTTCAGCCGCCCGGCAGTGGTGACGATGTCCGCCAACTATATCGCGCGCGGCATCCTGACCGAGGCGGACGCCGCCGCGATCGACGCGGCCTGCCCGCCGGTGGTGGAACAGCAGGAGGAGGGACAGGGATGAGATTTGCAGTAGCCCCCGTGGCCTTCTGGGAGGCGCACGGATTTGCCCCCCAGCACTGGCGGAAGTCGGTGGATGGCACACTCGCATTGGTGCATGAGGAGTTTGCACGCCGGCTCATCCCGGATTTGGAGGTTCGCCCGGAGGTGCAGATCTACCAGTGTCCGGGCGTGGCGCTCGACGAGCTGCTGGAAAGTCCGAATTGGAATTCAGAGATATAAAAAAACGGCTGTCTTATGACAGCCGTTTTGCAATGGAGGGATGCATATGGATGATCTGGTATGGTGGGAACTGTCTGCACAACTGTGTTCTCGGCCATGGCCAACTGTACTGACCTCAATCTCGATCCACGCACTCCGTACGGAGTGCGACTTCAGTTCGGCTGCTTTTTTGAGCTTGGACTGGATATTTCAATCCACGCACCCGCGTGGGGTGCGATACTCCACGCGCCGGATGCTCGTCGGAGCTTACGAATTTCAATCCACGCACTCCGCACGGAGTGCGACCTACCTAAATGGTAGAACTTACGGAAATGAACTCCCATTTCAATCCACGCACTCCGCACGGAGTGCGACAGCAAAAAGCAACAAAAGAGAGGGCTGCTTTTCAGCATAAGTAAACCATTTTTGTAGGGGTTTGTCAATCCATGATACGGTTTTCATCCAGTTTTAATTGAATAGGAGGATTTCGTGTGTTTTTTCTGCGCGAAGCGCCTGGGATATTTCTGTGCACTTGTGGTTCGCGCTGCGTGAAAACACGCCGACGTCCAATGCAATGCATACTGAAAGGAGGGTATAGATGATAATTATACAAAATCTGGTTCCGGGCAGCAAATACTCCATCAAATGCCCGCACAGCATGACACCACAATTTGTTGTGATCCACAACACGGCCAACGATGCCAGCGCAGAGGCGGAGATTTCCTATATGATCCGTAACGACAACGAGGTGTCGTTCCACTATGCTGTAGACGACCGGGAAGTTGTCCAGGGCATTCCGGAAAACCGGAACGGCTGGCATGCGGGCGACGGCGGCAATGGCCGGGGCAACCGCTATGGCATTGCCATCGAGATCTGTTACAGCAAGTCCGGCGGGCCGCGTTTCGATCAGGCGGAGAAAAACGCCGCCGAGCTGACCGCCGATATCCTGCGGCGGTATGGCTGGGGAATCGAGAAAGTCACCAAACACCAGGACTACAGCGGGAAATACTGCCCGCACCGCACGTTGGACCTGGGCTGGCAGCGGTATCTCGATATGGTGTCGGCGGCTCTGGGGGCTGGCAGCGCCGCGCCTGATACCTCCGCGCCGAGCACGGCTGTATACAAGGTGGGCGACATGGTAATCGTGACTGGGTATCCGTGCGCGACGGCGGCGGGAGAGAAGCCGGGTGCGCGGCTGGCTGCGTATCGCGGCAAAATCACCAGGGTGCATGGCAGCGGAACGCACCGCTATCATGTGGACGCCAAAGGCTGGTGCCGCGCGGCGGACCTGCAGCCAGCGGGGAGCACGGCGGCTCCTGTCGCGCTCAAGGCAGGCGATAGGGTACGTGTGAAGCAGACGGCTACTACTTATGCGACCGGACAGACGATTCCAGCCTGGGTCAAAGGCAGGACGGACACGGTACTGCAGGCAAAAGAGGACAGGCTATTGCTTCGGGACATATATAGCTGGGTCAAACGTGCAGATGTTGAACGGCTGTAGTACATAGCGCACGAAAAGCGGCCGGTATCCAAAGTGGATGCCGGCCGCTTTTTTTATGTTCCGGTGCAATTGTGCAGTGGGGCGGGGTGTGGTATACTCATAGCAAAAGAGTCGGAATGGGAGGGATCTGTGTGGAACAGTCCAGATCGGATATCGAGTTGGGACGGTTTTTAAGTCTCGTGCTGCGGCACAAGCCCGAGGCCGCGGGGATCTCGCTGGATGCAAACGGCTGGGCGGACGTGGAGCGGCTGCTGGAGGGCGTGCGCTGCACCGGACGGCGGATCGACCTGGAAACGCTCGAGCGCATCGTGCGCGAGAACAACAAAAACCGGTACAGCTTTGACGAGACGCATCAAAAAATCCGCGCCAACCAGGGACACTCGATTGCGGTTGACCTTGGGCTGCAGCCGGTGCCGCCGCCCCCCATTCTCTATCATGGAACGGCGCGGCGCTTTGTGGAAAGCATCCGCGAAAAGGGCGTTACCCGGCAGTCCAGACAGTATGTGCATTTATCCGCGGACGTTGAAACGGCGTTGCAGGTTGGCCGACGGCATGGTCTGCCTGCGGCGCTGCCCATCGACGCGGCCGCTATGGCGCGGGACGGCTGCCGGTTCTACAGGGCCCAGAATGGGGTCTGGCTCACCGAGGAAGTGCCGTGGCGGTATGTGATGGCGGACGGCATCGTATATGGAACCGGCGGAGATACAAAAGTGTAAGGAAGGAGGCGAGTCTGATGAAAACCGAACTGCGCAAAATTCCCGGCGTTGGCAAGGCGACCGAGGCGGATTTGATCCGGCTGGGCTATCCGACAATCGCTTCGCTGCGCGGCGCGGACCCTGAGGAGATCTACCGGCGCGATTGCGAGCAGCAGGGTGTGCAGATCGACCGCTGCCAGCTCTATGTGTATCGCTGCGCGGTCTATTTTGCCGAAACCGAGCATCCGGACCCGGAAAAATGCAAGTGGTGGTACTGGAAGGACCCCCAATAGAGAGGAGGTGGCGGGTTGCTGGCCTTTTTGTCGCCCGCGAAAAACATGCGCTGTATCGCCCGGCCCGGGATTCCTGTCGGCGCGCCGCGCTTTGCCGCGGAAACAGCGCGGCTTGCCGGCGTGTTGCAGGGCTATGCCGCCTGGGAGCTGGAGAGCCTGTTGCAGCTAAATCCCGGGCTGGCGCTGCGCGCCTTCGCGGATTTTCAGGACTTTGACCCGGACCTGCCCGGCACGCCCGCGCTGACCAGCTATTTTGGCTTGGCGTATACCCATCTGGGCGCGCAGGACTTCGACGCGGCGGACATGGCGTTCGCAGACCGGAGACTGCGGATTCTCAGCGCGCTGTATGGGTCGTTGCGCCCGTCCGACGGCATCCAGCCGTACCGCCTCGAGCTGCAAAGCAGGCTGAAAATCGACGGAAAAAACCTCTATGCCTTTTGGGGCGACAAGCTCTATCAGGATTTGTTCAGCAGCCGGGAGCCGGTGGTCAATCTCGCGTCGAACGAGTACGCGAAGGCCGTCACGCCCTATCTGCGCGCGCGGGACCGGCTGATTTCCTGCACCTTTTTAACACCCAAGCGCGGCAGGCTGGTCACGCTGGCGACCGCCGCCAAGATGGCCCGCGGACAAATGGCGCGGTTTATCGTGCAAAACCGCGTGGAGGAGCCCGCAGCGCTGCGGCAGTTCGAGGGCGCGGGCTTTGTCTTTTCCCGTTCGCTTTCGTCGGGCGACCGGTATGTGTATGTACAGGAATAACAGCGGTCAAAACGGCGGCTGCCCGGCCAGCCGGATGATCTGCAACCCGCATCTGGCGGCATAGTCTACGGTGTAGGCTGTGCCGCCTTTTTGCTGGGTTTGCCAGCAGATGCAAAAGCCGCTGTCTTCGACCATGCGGCGGTTGCGCAGGTGCATGCAGCCGGGCCGGTAATGATCGGAGAGAAACCGGATCATATTGGTTTGACGGAGGATCGAATGGTAGAGGGCGCGGCTTTCCGTGCTCCAAAAGCGGTCCGGTTCGGGACAGGGTAGGTAGAGCGCAAGCGTAAGCTCCGGCAGCGCCTTGCGGCATTCCAGAACTGCCAGCGCCGCGAGCGTGTCGAACCCCAGTGCGCCGCCCGCGATGAAATGGGTGACGCCCCGGTCCACGAGTCCGTAAATTTCAGTTTTCAGTTTATGCGAGATGCCGGACAGCATATCCGGCGGCAACTGCCGGTGCCCGGTGAAGCAGCAGGTTTGGTTTTTCATGTAAATTGCCTCCTTGTTTACGATATATCACTATTATATCACATGATTAGTGATAAATCACTGATCAGAGCTTCAGTAGTGACATATCATAAAATGAATGATGTCATTGAGGAGGCATGAAATGAACACAAGAGAGGCGGTTGCCAACCGAATCCTGGAGCTTTGCAGGGAACGAACGCTAACACCGAACGGGATCAGCACCTTATCCGCCGTCCCACAGGCCACTGTAAAGAGCATTTTGAATGGAGAAAGCCAGAATCCCGGTATCGTAACGATCAAAAAACTATGTGATGGTTTGGAGATTACACTAGGGGAGTTTTTCAGCACGCCGGAGTTTGACGCATTGGAACAGGAGATCAAGTGATGTGCATGTGTACAAGAGAGGCGGTTGCCAACCGCATCCTACAGCTTTGTGAAACAAAGGGGCTGGCTATAAATGCGCTTGCCAATATAGCGGGTATTCCGCCAATGACGGTGTACAGTATACTGAATGCAAAAAGTGAAAACCCCGGTATTGTAACGATCAAAAAGCTTTGTGACGGGCTGGATATTGGTCTTCGAGATTTTTTTGACAGTCCACTATTCGACGCGCTGGAGCAGGAGATTCGATAAAACCCGTAGAGAGGAGGGACCCCATGCAGATTGGACGGCTGTTTGAGATCGTATATCTGCTGATGGAGCGCGGAAGCGTCACAGCGGGCGAGCTCGCGAAGCGCTTCGAGGTGTCGCCGCGCACGATCTACCGCGATATCGACACACTGTCGGGCGCGGGTATCCCGGTGTATGCCGTCAAGGGCAAGGGCGGGGGCATCCGGTTGCTGTCCGATTTTGTGCTGGATAAGTCCCTGCTGTCGGAGGCCGAGCAGAATGAAATCCTGTTCGCACTGCAATCCCTGCGCGCTACCAGCCCGGACGCGGACACGCAGGTGCTCTCCCGGCTGCACGCGCTGTTTCAGAAGACCGGGCCGGACTGGATCGACGTGGACCTCTCCCACTGGGGCAGCGGCCCCGACGAACGCGAGAAGTTCCGCGTGCTCAAAACCGGCATCCTGGACCGGCGAAGGGTGCGGTTTACCTACTACAGCGCCTATGGCCAGTGCACCGCAAGACAGGTGGAGCCGGTCAAGCTCTGTTTCAAGGGGCGCGCCTGGTATCTGCAAGCCTGGTGCCCCGAAAAAAAGGATTGGCGCACCTTCAAGCTCATGCGGATGGAAGCCCCTTCTCTTACCGACGAGACCTTTGCGGAGCATGCGGAAGCCCCGCCGGAGATCGACGGCGCGCCGCCCGACCCGCGCAGGCTGGTGCAGCTCTCGCTGCGGTTTTCCCTGCGCGCGGCCTACCGGGTGTTTGAGGAGTTCGCACGGGAACAGATCACCGCGCGGGAGGACGCGTTGTTTGTAGACGTCTGGTATTGCGAAGACGAGTGGGTCTACGGATTCCTGCTCTCATTCGGGCCGGAGGTGGAGGTGCTCTCGCCGCCGCATGTGCGGCGCATTCTGCACGAGCGCGCGCAGGGAATCGCGCGGCAGTATGAGGCGGACGATGGCTGCTAATTTTTATCATTTATAATATGACACACAGTTGGCGCATTTGGTGTGGTATGCTGGAGGAGCAAACAACCTGTTCCCGGCGTTTATCCGCCGGCGACAGGCAGGAAGGGAGAGCATACCCATATGGAACAAAAACTGGACTTTAAAAAAGAGTACCGGGACCTCTATCAGCCCGGCTCCGCGCCCTCGCTGGTCGAGGTGCCGCCGATCCCCTACCTGCTCGTGGATGGGCAGGGCGCGCCGGACGGGCCGTCCTATCAGCATGCCGTCGAGCTGCTCTATTCGGTTTCCATGACGATTAAAATGAGCAAGATGAACGGGGCACAGCCCACGGGCTATTTTGAATATGTGGTGCCGCCGCTGGAAGGGCTTTGGGACTGCGGGCCGCAGGGCTTTGATCCCGACCGGGACAGTTGGCGGTGGACCTCGATGATCCGGCAGCCGGAATTTGTCACGGAAGAGGTTGTGCGGCAGGCAATCGAGACGGTTAGGAAAAAGCACCCCGATTATCAAACCGAATGCATCCGGTTCGGCGTGTATGAGGAGGGGCTCTGCGTGCAGGCGATGCATGTGGGCCCGTATACCACCGAGCAGGAGACAATTGATAGGATTGCGGCGTTTGTGCGGGATAACGCGCTCGAGGACGCATGCGGGACCGAACGCCGCCACCATGAAATCTATTTGAGCGACCCGCGCCGCACGGCGCCCGAGCGGCTGAAAACCGTTTTGCGGCACCCGGTTTGCAGAAAGTGAGGAGGTCCGTATGCTTGAAATTCCGGAGTGCCGCGTGCTGGCGGAGCAGCTTACCCACGCCGTGGCCGGGCGGGTGATCCGGACGGTTACGGCCGGGGCCTCGCCGCACAAGTTCGCCTGGTTTTTTGGAGACCCCGCCGCCTATAACGAACGGCTGGCGGGCCGGCAGATTGGCGGAGCCACCGCGTTCGGCGGCTATGTGGAGCTCTATGCGGATGAAATGCGCGTCGCGTTTCACGACGGCGTCCACCTGCGTTTTTTAAATCCCGGGGACAAGCGACCAGCCAAGCACCAGCTTCTGATCGAGTTTGCAGACGGCGCCTGCCTGGTTGCCGGTGTGCAGATGTACGGCGGGCTGGGCGCCTTTGCCGACGGCGAGAACGACAACCCCTATTACCTTGTGGCGAAGCAGAAGCCGTCCCCGCTTTCAGAGGCGTTCGACGCGGCTTACTTTGCGGCGCTGCTGTGCGCGGCAGAGCTGCCCAAGCTCTCGGCCAAGGCCTTTCTGGCAACCGGGCAGCGGATTCCCGGGCTGGGCAACGGCGTGCTGCAGGATATCCTCTGGAACGCGGGAGTCCATCCCAAAACGAAAATGAGCGCGCTTTCGGATGCGCAGCTTGCCGCGATGTTTCAATCGGTCAAGCGAACGCTTGCGGAGATGACGGCGCGCGGCGGACGGAATACCGAGCGGGACCTGTTTGGCTGCCGGGGCGGATACCGTCCCGTGCTTTCAAAAGACACGTTGGACAGCCCCTGCCCGTCCTGCGGCACGCCGGTTGTTAAGCAGGCCTATATGGGGGGCAGCGTCTATGTCTGCGAGCGCTGCCAGCCATATCAAAAAACAGCCGGAGGCGCGCCGCAGAGTGAATAAAAGCATACAGATAAGCCGGACGGTTCTGGGTAGCTTCCAGACCGTCCGGCTTTTTTGATTGGCACGGGCCGCCTTGCCGGATGAAACGGGCGGCACGCATGACCGGGCAAACCGGCATGCCTTTGCGTTTTTGCAGGGAAATTGGGGGCAGCGGCCCGGCCGGGCGGAGATCACTCCTCGCTCCATGCGAAGGACGGGCCTTGCAAACGGGGGCCTGTTTGGGGTACAATCAAAAACAACCGCTGGCAAAACGATGTCCGCGCGGATTTGTGCATTCGGCACTCGCAAATCGAAGATTTGCACGGCGCGGTTGTAATAAAAGCAAATATCCTGCGGTAATAAAATCTAATTTTCACCTGGAAAAGCCCATGAAACCGGCATTTCTGCTGAGAGCAATACAAGTTTGTTACGGATAAAATGGCGCCCAGACGAACAGGCAAAGTTTTGAACAGCAGCAGGAAGCAATGAAACGAGCTGTTTGACATTTCTATGCGCAACGATTAGAATAAAAAATGCGAATTATGTGTTTGTTTGCCTTAGGCAAAACACGCAGATGGGATGAAAAAGGATACGGTATGGGAATGGGAATACTTATGTGCGGCTTAAATGGTGCTGGAAAAAGTACGCTTGGTAAAGCAGTGGCAAAAAAATTGAATTTCTATTTTCTTGATAGTGAAGAACTCTATTTTGCCAAGGCGGACAATGGTTTTGTCTATGCCTCTCCACGCTCTCATGAAGAAGCTATGGAGCACCTTTTTAGTGAGATTAGAGCACATGAAAACTTTGTCCTTGCTTCTGTTAAAGGGGATTACGGAGAAGCCATCTATCCTTTTTTTCAATATGCCGTATTGATTGACGTTCCGAAAGATATTCGGATACAACGCGTTAAAAATCGCTCTTTTCAGAAATTCGGTAAAAGCATGTTGCGTGGTGGCAATTTATATCAGCGGGAAAAGCTTTTCTTGGAATTTGTTCAATCCAGAGCAGAAGATGCGGTTGAAAAATGGGTGCGGTCTTTGGCTTGTCCCGTTATACGAGTGGATGGAACAAAGCCCGTTGAAGAAAATATCAATTTTATTGTAGCCCAGATACAAATGGAACAAGCGCACGCAAATTGTGATTTGCCGGCGCGGTTATAAAAAACTGTGCTTTTTTGTTGCATTGTGAACGGAAAACCTGCGGTTTTTCTGCTGGAATAAAAAGAAAGTGGATAGGAGGGGTCGCATTGACCGGCGCGTTTGAAAGAATTTATCAAGTGGTGCGGCGGATTCCCTATGGGCGGGTGGCCACCTACGGACAGGTCGCGACGCTGGCGGGCAATCCGCGCTGGGCACGCGTCGTGGGCTATGCGCTGCATGCCAATCCCGACCCGGTGGGTATCCCGTGCTACCGTGTGGTCAACCGGCTGGGGGAGGTGTCGCCCGCGTTCGCATTTGGCGGCGGCAATCGGCAAATTGCACTTTTGCAGGAAGAGGGGATCGAATTTGGGCCGGACGGGCGAATCGACTTGGAGCGCTTTGGCTGGAATCCCCTGTATACGCCTTAACCTGTACAGCTACAGCATATCGCAGAACAGCCTGCCCTGCCGGCGGGTTGGCTGCCAAACACGCAACAGCGCGGGCGCTGTGCGTGCATTCAAAAAGGGGAGTGGACAAAGATGAACAATTTTTTGGAGCTTGTGGCCCGGCGGGAGAGCTGCCGGCAGTATGACAGCCGGCCGGTGGAAACGGAGAAATTGCTGCGCTGCCTCGAGGCGGCGCGGCTCGCGCCCTCGGCCTGCAACAGCCAGCCCTGGTATTTTCGGGTGGTGACCGCGCCCGCGCTGCGCGCGCAGGTTGCAAAGGCCACCCAGTCGGACGGGATCAACGGTTTTACCGATGGGGTTCCCGCTTTTATCGTGGTGACGGAGGAACACGCCAAGCTTTCGCAGCGCATTCTCGCAAAGTGTGACAGCCAGACCTATGCCCAGATTGATTTGGGTATCGCGACGGCGCACATCTGCCTTGCGGCGACCGAGCAGGGGCTTTCGAGCTGCATTGTCGGTTGGATGGACGAACAAAAGCTGCACGAGCTGCTTCTGATCCCGCAGGATACGCCCATCCGGCTGATCCTCTGCATCGGATATGCCGCGAACGATACGCTGCGGCCCAAAAAGCGCAAGGAACTTGCGGAGATCACGACGTTTTTGGAATAGCATGGAGGCAGGGGAAACGGTACCGGTTCCCCTGCGCCCATAGAGAAGGCCCGGGCAATGGAAGGGTACGTTCCATTGCCCGGGCCTTCTCTATGGGCGCACTTTTCAGCACGGTCCACTATTGACCGCAATAGACGCGGATGGCGTCGCGCATCAACTGTGCCGTTCCCTCGCCGAAGCGGTCGATGTTTTGGGTGAAGCGGGCGTCGGCTGTATACATCTCGCCGAGGCCCGCGAGAATCTCGTCGGTGCAATTGTAAAAGTGGTTGGAGATATGCGTTTTCCATTCACCTACCAGCCGCTGCACCGCCGGGCTGTCAGGCGCTTCGCCGCGCCGCGCCGCAAATGCCTGAAAGATGCGGTCGCCTTCGCTTCCGATCTTTGCCCAGTCCTCCTTGCTGTAACGCCCGGTCCGCTGCTGGCTTTCGCGGTAGGCCTCGCTTTGCCCCCAGCGTTCCTCGGCCTCTTTGGCATACTGCCGGCGCGCAGCTTGGATATCACTTTGGTCAAACGATTCAAAATCCATTTCGGGTTCTCCTTTCAGGTTGTTTTCAACGAGGCGGATCAGCCGGTCGAGCCGTGCGCGCTTGAGCAGCAACAGCTCGCGGTGCCGGTGCATCGCCTGCGTTTTGTCGAAGGAGGGGTCGTCGAGTATCGCGCGGATTTCCTCCAGTGGGAAGTCCAGCTCTTTCAAAAACAGAATCTGCTGAAGGCGTGCAAGGGCCTCTTCGCCATAGAGCCGGTAGCCGGCCTCGGTCGTGCGGGTTGGGGGAAGCAGCCCGATTTCATCGTAATAATGCAGCGTGCGCACGCTCACGCCGGTACGGCCGGCCACCTGTTTCACAGTCAGATGCATGGTTTGTCACCTCTCCTTACGCGTATAGTATACAGGATCCCGCAACGTTAGAGTCAAGACCTCATGGATCATTTTTTGCAAAGCCAAGGCGGGGCAGGCGTTATTTCCCAGGAAAACACCGTGCAGGCTGCACCCGAATGTGCTATACTGTAAACAGAATAGGCAGCGTGGGCGGCATACAAACGTGTTTGAAGCAACAGATGGGGGGCAAGCGCATGGAGATGCGGAGATGTTCAATGGAGTCTTTCTGTGTCATTGGAAAAGAAGGGTCCACAGAGGACGGCGAGGGTTTTGTTCAACAGCTTTGGCGCGAGGCGAACAGCCATTTTGCGGAGGTGGCGCCGCTGGCCAAAAAGGATCAACAGGGACAGATTGCGGGTATTTGGGGGCTGATGACCGACTTTTCGCGGCGCTTTTTGCCTTGGCAGGACAACTTCTCCAAGGGCCTTTATCTGGCCGGCGTCGAGGTGGAGAACGACGCCCAGCCGCCGCAGGGCTGGGTCAAATGGACGGTCCCCGCATACGAGTATCTCTATTGCAGAAGCGACGGGCCGGACGCTTTTTCCCGGGGAATTGCCTATTTGGAACAGCAGGGCCTATCGCTTGCGGGTGCTGCTTTTGAATACAACTGCCCCGTGGAAGGCCATATGTATCATTTTTTCCCGATCCGGAGGCTGTAATGCCTCTCGGTGCAGAAACAACAAAGCGGCGGGAAGCGGTACCAGAAGGAGGCAGATGATATGAAGGAATTCGATTTGCAGACAGGACGGCAGGGCATGATCAATGTCACCAGGCAGGTGCGCGAGGCGGTGCGGGAAAGCGGCGTGTGCGACGGGATCTGCGTGGTTTACTGTCCGCACACGACCGCGGGCATCACGATCAATGAAAACGCCGACCCGGATGTGGTGCGGGATATGCTGTTCGCGCTCGAAAAGACCTTTCCGGACCGGCCGGAGTTCCGGCATTTGGAGGGCAACACGACGGCGCATCTCAAAGCGAGCTTTGTGGGCAGCAGCCAGACGGTGCTGGTTGAAAACGGAAACCTGGTGCTGGGCGTCTGGCAGGGGATCTATTTTTGCGAGTTCGACGGGCCGAGAAACCGCCGGTTCTTTGTAAAAACTGTTGGCTGAGCCGGTGGGAAAGGCGGGGCGGCGGGTTTGGCAGACAAAAGGAAAGATGCAACCGAATGCAAACCGGCGCAATCGTTAAGCCGGCCTTTGAAAAGGAACGCGCCGTTTCTCTGCCAAAGGCCGGGTCCGGGAACTGGAAAAGACAAACGGAACCATCCATTGGATGGTTCCGTTTTGCCGTAGAGAACAAAGCTGGGGTGCAGATTTCACAAATCGTTCCTTGTGTCCCGCGGCTTTTTTTGTTACAATAACAGTGACACCCGCGTTGATGCCCCTGCGGCCGGCAGAGCAACCCATTCTCTTGCCGGATTGTCTGTGCAGGCGGTTACAGGAAG
>CATNEU010000017.1 GCA_950097605.1 uncultured Oscillospiraceae bacterium
CCACGACTCGATGCCGCCCGGCGTGTCGGTGATGCTTTTGAAGCTGCCGGCCAGCGCCAGTTTGGTCTGTGCAAGCTCGTTCTCCTCAAATTCTCCGTTTTGAATGACCTCGAGCTGGCGCAGGATCTCCTCCTTCGCCTTGTCCTTGTTCGCGGCCTCCACGCCGCTGTCCACCAGCAGCACGCCGCTGATGCGGTCGAAGCGCGCCGCGCAGTAGTAACAGAGGCTGCGCTTCTCCCGCACATTCAAAAACAGGCGGGAAAACGGCGTACCGCCGTACAGCGCGGCCATCAGGCGGCAGGCGTCCACGCCCGGCTCCCCGGCCTTGGTCCCCGCCCGAAAACCCAGCACCAACTTGCCCTGGTTGACGTCCAGCGTGTCGGTGACCTCCTTGCTATCGCCTTCACGGTCCGCAATGCCTGCCGGCGCGAGCGCCGCCGGAGACCGTTCGACGCCGGCAAACGCCCGCTCGAAAACGGCCTTTGCACCGTTTGGATCGCCGCAGCCGACAAACATAATCTCGATGCGCGCCGTTTTCAGCAGCCGCTGGTAGGCGGCGAAAGCCGACTGCGCCGTGATCTTCCCGGCTGTCTCCCGGCTGCCGTACCGGGCGATTCCAAACGGACTGCCCTCGCCCATGATCTCCTTGCAGCGGTTCACGGCATATTGCCGTTTATCGCTGAGCTCCGCGTCGATCGCATCCACGACGCTCTGCCGTTCAAGCGCGGCGTCAGTCTGGGTGAACGCGCCGTTTTCCAGCACCGGGTCGAGCAGCATGCCGCAGAGCAGCGCGGTGCACGCCTCGGCGACCTTCTCGCCCTGCAGCGCAAAGCGGTCGTCCAGTCCGCTGATCGTCAGGCTCAGCACCTGGTTGCCGCCGAGCTTGGAGACGTCCGCGCCCACATAGGCGCCGTACAGCTCCTCCAGACGCTCGTTGAGCTTTGTAAAGTCCGGGCATTCGCGGGTTCCCTTGCGCAGGATCAGCGGGACCGCCGCGCAGTCCGACGCCGTATCCGCCTGCAGAGGAACCGCCATGTGCACGCTGATGCGGTTGGTTTTAAATCGCGTGTCGTTGACGCTGTTGAAAAACACGTCGGCAGCGATCTGCTGCCGGTTCAAGCTACTGCTCATCTGTCCATCTCCTCATCGAAGCTGGCCGGGCCTCCCGCCGCCCAAACAGGCGGACGGACGCCGGCCGCGGTCGCACGCGCGGGGGACCGGGCGTTCCGCCGGTCCGGCGCATGCCGAAACATAGTTAGTATTATAGCACAGTTCCCATTCGCAGACCACCGGGTCGGCGGCTAGAATTTGTGAAATACCTTTTAACTTTCCGCCGGCTTGCCGCCATCCGCAAAGGTGTATTCCACCCGGTGGCTGCCGCCGTCGAGCCGCACCGCGCGCGCAGGTTCCCCATCCACGGTCAACCCGGCGGCCGGCCCGCGCCGCACGGCAAGCGCGATCTGCGTGCCATGAAACCGCAGCCGGGCCGTATAACCGTCGAGCGCGTCGGGCAGCGCGGGTTGGATCAACAGCTCCTCCCCGCGCAGCCGGATCCCCAGCATCCACTCGATTACTGTTCGGTAATACCAGCCCGCCGCACCGGTGTACAGGCTCCAGCCGCCGCGCGCGTACGCGCTGGGATTGGTGTAGATATCCGCCGCCATATAATACGGTTCCAACCGGTATCGTCTGGCGCGCTTCTCATCCAGGCAGCGGTGCGCGGGATTGAGCATGTTCACGAGCGCATACCCCTCGTCGGCGCGGCCGAGCGCCAGCATGGCCATTGCAAACCAGACCGACGCATGGGTATACTGCCCGCCGTTTTCCCGGATACCCGCCGGATACGCCTTGACATAGCCAGGGTCCTTCACCGCATCGGCAAACGAGGGGGAAAACAGGCGGATGATGTCGTTCTCCCAATCCACCAGCCGCTCGCGGGCGCTTCCCATCGCGGTCTGTACTCGTTCGGTGTCCGGCATGCCGCACAGCACCGCGAAGCTCTGCGGCAGCGAGTCGATCTGGCACTCGTCGCTTTCAGACGCACCCATCTTCGTTCCGTCGTCGTAAAACGCACGGATATACCAGCCGCCATCCCAGCAGTGCGCGTCGATGTCCGCTTTGAGCTGCCGGGCATGCCGGCGGTAGCGCACCGCGTCGCCGTCCTCGCCCCGGCGGTCGCAGACGTCCGCAAACCGTTCGAGCACGATGGATAAGAACATGCCGAGCCAGACGCTTTCGCCGCGGCCTTTGGCGCCCACGCGGTTGTATCCGTCGTTCCAGTCGCCGCAGCCAATTAGCGGCAGCCCGTGCGCGCCGGTTTGCAGCGAGCGTTCCACCGCGCGGCGGCAATGGTCGTAGATATCCGCCTTGACCGCGCTTCTCGACGGCTCGAAATAGCGCTCGTGCTCGTCCTCCTCGAGCGCCGGCCCCTGCAGATAGCGCACCGGCACGTCGAGCAGCGAATGGTCGCCGGTCTTCTCGAGATATTCGCAGACCGCGTAGACCAGCCAGAGCAGGTCGTCAGAATACCGGGTGCGCACGCCGCGCAGGCCGCCTCCCTGTCCTGGCAGCTCGTGCCACCAGTGCAGCACATCGCCCTCCTCAAACTGGTGCGCCGCCGCGCGGATGATGTGCTGTTTGGTCAGTTGGGGGTCGAGCAGCAGATAGGCGCACATGTCCTGCAACTGGTCGCGGAAGCCATAGGCGCCGCCGCACTGGTAAAAGCCCGTGCGGCCAAACATCCGCGAGCCGACGATCTGCCAGGGCAGCCAGGTGTTGACCATCTCGTCAAGCGCCGCGTTGCCGGTTTCAATTTGGATGCTGTTCGGCGCCGGGCGGTCCTCCGCCGGGACGATGCACGCCATGGCCTTGGCGCTTTCCCGGTCCCTGCCCCAGGCCAGCGTGAAGACAATCTGCTTTTCCTGTCCCGGCGCAAGCGTCTCCCGCACGAGCAGCGCCGCACAGGGGTCGGGCTGCGGCGCGTGCGCGCCGGGCTCCCAGCGGCCGCAGAGAAACCCCGCGCGGTCGCAGGTGAACGAGACGTCCGGCGCGTCCGCGCGCAGGGCGGACGCGCCCGGCACCGCCGTGTTATAGGCGTTTTCGAGCACCAGGCAGCCCTCCGCAAACGAGGAGACGAGATACCGCGCCGTGTCCCGGTTCACGCCCAGCACCGGCTCGGTATAGTAGGCAAGCTGCACCGGAAGTTCTTGGTCCGAGGTGTTGCGCAGCGTGAGGGTGCAGCGCTTCTGCGCGCCGCTGCCCGCCGCCTGCACGCGCAGCCGGGTGGAAACCGGCCCCGCTTTGCCGTGATACCGCGCGTCGCCCGGTGTAAAGGCCGCGGCTGCGCCATTCGCCAAATCATAGATTTGGCTGTCCAGGCGCAGCAGCAGCATCTCGCCGCGGTTGTCGCTCATCGTGTCGTTGTACCAGGGGGTCAGCTTGTTTTCGCGGGAGTTCACGGCCCAGGAAAAACCGAGCGCATGGTCGGTCAGCAGGGTGCCGAACACGGGGTTGGCCAGAATGTGGCTGAACACCCCCGTGTGCGCGGGGTCTGCTATAAACGCGCCGCCCGCAAAGCGCCCGCCGTATACCTGGAGGCCCTCTTGGGTCGGCAGGCCTGCCTCCTCCCGTTCGACGGGCAGAATCGGCACCGGCGCATAGGCCGGCACCGGCAGATTGATGCGCACCATTGATTTGGGCGCAATGTGCCGGGCCACTGCCTTCAGCAGCGTGACCGCCTCTTCCCCGTGCAGACGGGTGTTGACCAGATGGATGCCGCCGCGCGCGCCGATCAGGTGCTCCGCGCCGCATTCCTCCGCGAGGTCGCGGATCAGCGTGCCGACCGGCTCGCCGTAGTCGCCGCCCTCGCTGTATACAACGGCGAGATCAAACGCAAGCATGCAGTACTTCAGCTTGACCAGCAGCCGGATATAGCTTTTGATGCGCTCCGCGTCGTTTTCGCCGTGCAGCACCAGCAGCACCACCGGCAGGTCGCCCGAAACGCCCATGCCCCAAAGCCCGGCCTGGCCGAGCCGATTGGCCGCGATGGCCTTTGCGTTTTCTTTGCAGTCCCGTTTTGGGTACAGCAGCGCCGGCAGCACCGAAAACGCCAGCCGCCCCTCCACAGAATCGGTCAGAACCGGCGACTGCGCAGCCTTAGACGTCGGGACGCCCGCGTTTTTCCGCATCGTCACAAACGCGGACACCGCCTCGCCGCGGTCGGCCCCCGCGCAGAGCACAAAGCCGAGCTGCTTTTGCTGCCCCGCGCCAAGCTCGAGCCGCACGCGCAGCGCGCAGGCCGTATCGGGCGTGCCGGCGCCTTTTTTAAACGTCTTATCAAACGCGCGGGGCAGCGACGCGATCCCGTCCGGGGACGACAGCAGCCGTTCACGCGCCGCCTCATATTCAAATGGAATGTCCTCCAGCAAGCCCGCGCAGAGGCAGGGCAGCCCTTCCCCGCTGCGGGAACGCCGCGAGAAAACAAGGCAGCCCGCGCTCCTGTCATATGCGGCGCTGACAAACAGCTTGGAAAACGCCGGGTGCGCCGCGTCGTCCGCCGTGCGCGCGATCACCGGCTCGAAATACAGCAGCACCTCCGCCGTGACGCGGCGGCCCGAAGTGTTTTTCAGCACAATCTGCCGCTGCTCCGCCGCGAACGTAGGATGCACACAGACCTGCATGCCCGCCGTAAGCGATCCATCCTCCGCTGTATAGGTCACGCTCTTTGCCGAAAATTCCACGCTCCGGCGCACGCCGCCTGTATAGTCCGGCGCGCTGGTGACGTTTAAAACGCCGCCCGGGTGCCGCACCAGCGCATACACGCCCAGCGGACGGCGCAGCAGGTCGGTGCTGCGCCGGGTCATATCCATGCCGCGGTAGATGCTGTGCCCCGCGCCAACGCTGGTCAGCACGGTGGTCCACTCCCCGTTGGTGAGCGCCGTCACCTGCGGGCTCTGCGGAAAGACGGTTTCAAATTCTTCCTTCACGAGTGTACTCCTCCCCACTTTTTCCGGGATATCCTTGCCGCGGAAGCTGTCGTATACGATGGCGCCGGACGGGATTTTTTCCTCCAGCAGGCACTCCGCCGCGCGCATCCGTTTATCGCGCATAAACCGCTTTTGCATGATAAAGCCGTTTAACGCATTGTCCGCCGCGAGCATGCTCATGCCGATGTGGTGCGCCATGTAACTGCGCACAACGCCCATCCGCCGGTCGTCGAGCCGGCGGCGCGTGAAGTCCACGGCCTCATAGAACCCATACCGGCCGGTCATGCCCAGTGCGTCGAGCCGTGCGAGGTTTTTCATCGCGGCGGGGCCGTCGTACGGCAGCGCCAGAAAGCTCGAATAGGGCGAGACGACGAGTTCGCTGTCCAGCCCGCGTTTAACGCCGAGCTTCTGCACGCCGTGCGCCTTATACTGGTAGTTCAGCGATTGGTCGAAGGCATAAAACCCGCTCTCCGAAATGCCCCAGGGAACGCCGGGGTCCTTCACGCGCTTTTTCTGGCAGGCGATGCTGAAGCGCAGCGCCTCGAACCCCAGCGAACCCTCCCAGGAGGGCAGCAGCAGCGCGGGCATAAAGTATTCAAACATTGTGCCGGTCCAGGACACCGGGCCGGTGAACGAGCCGTCGCGCGCAAGCGTCCGGGCCAGGCAGCCCCAGTGTTTTTTGGGAACCTGCCTCGTCGCAATCGCAAGATAGCTCGTCATGCGCGCCTCGCTCATCAGGAAATCGTAATACGAGCCGGTCATCTCGCCGCTGTCGGCGTCGTAGCCGATCGAGAGCAGGCCGCGGCGGCGGTTGTAAAATACGCCGAGGTCGGTCCGGTCGATCACAGTTTCGATGCGCTGCACCAGTTGCACCAGCTTTTCGTTCTGCCGCCCAAATTCCTGCAGCCCCTCTTTGAGCGCCACCAGGCAGCAGACAAAGTTGCCGCTGTCGACCGCCGAGACGTATTTGGGCGAAAGCAGCGCGAGCGTTTTGATGTCATACCAGTTGTAGAGGTTGCCGTGCCATTTTTCCAGCTTTTCCACCGTGTCCATCGTGTTGGAAACCCGTTCGACGAGCGTGCGGGTGTCGATCAGGTGGAAATCCGCCGCGGCAAGGGTTGAAAGCAGCATCATGCCGATGTTGGTCGGCGAGGTGCGCGCTGCCGTCGCGCGGGTCGGGGATTCCTGCACGTTGTCGGGCGGCAGATAGTGGTAGCGCGGCGTGCAATAGGCCTCGTAAAAACCGTACATCGCCGCAGTATAGGAGACGAGCTTCTCCCGCTCGGCCTCCGGCAGCTCTCTCGCCCGCAGCACCGAGCGTTTGGAAAGCAGCGGCACAACCGGCAGCAGCGCGCAGAAAAACACCGCAAACAGCCGGATATACCCATACCGGCCGAACAGCAGCAGCAAAACGCCCGCAACCTCCGCCAGGCCGTATTGCCCGAGCAGCGCCAAAAAACCGCCCGACGCACGCTCGGACTGGGCCGCCGTGGTCCACTCCAGCAGGTTTTTGCCGCTGAAATATTTGCGCCAGAGTGCGCGAAACGCCGCGTCCACCGCTGTAAACGCCTGCTTGATCAGAAATACAAACTGCACCGCGCCCTGCAAAAGCGCCGTGAGCGCGTCGGGCGCCAGACGGGAATAGTAATCGCGCGAGAAGGCGAACAGCCCGCCGTCGAGCAGCGTGCGGGTCGCGCCGATAAACGCCGGCGCGAACACCGAGAGCAGCGCCACAGCGCACAGCGCAATCGAAGCGCTCCTGCCCGCGAACCGCGCCGCCACGATGCAAGCAAGTGCAAACACCGGGCTCATACTGCGGCGCAGGTTGTCAAACATCTTGTATTTATCAAGCGGGGAAACGGGATTGCCGCGCTCTCCACGCACGCCGCGCGCGCGTTTGGAGAGAAAGGAGACGTTCTGCCAGTCGCCGCGAATCCAGCGGTGCAGCCTCGCAAACCAGGCCGTGGGCGTGGAGGGGAACGCGTCGGTGAGTTCCACGTCGCTCATCAGCGCGGTGCGCAGAAAAGAGCCCTCCACGATGTCGTGGCTGAGCACCTGCCCGTCGGCAAAGGCGTGGTTTAAAAGCGTATAAAACGCACGCACGTCGATGAGCCCTTTGCCCGCAAAAATCCCTTCTCCAAACAGGTCCATATAGAAATCACCGCAGACCGTGTCGTAGGCCGTGATGCCGCCCGCGCCCGCCATCACGCGCGAAAAGCCCGAGGCCACGGCGCTTTTAAGGTCCACCCCGACGCGCGGCGCAATCACGCCGTAGCCCGAGGCAACCCGCCCGTCCTCTCCAATGACCGGCCGGTTCAGCGGATGCACCGCGGCGGCCACCATCTCCCGCGCCGCATCCAGCACGAGCTCGGTGTCGCTGTCGAGCGCGATCAGGTAGGCGGTCTTTTCCAAGGACGCGCGGTCGCCTTCAAACGCCGCAAGCTCGACCGGCTCGCCCTGTATCAGCCGCACCAGCTCGGTGATCGCGCCGCGCTTGCGCTCCCAGCCCGCATAGCGGCGCTGGGTTTTGCTGTATGCCCGGCGGCGCACCACTAGGAAAAAGCGATTTCCATACCGCTCGTTGAGCTGCCGGATCTCGGCGCGCAGCGCGGCAACCGCCGAGGTGTCCGCGGGGTCGGACGGGCTGTCGTGCTCCTTGAAATCCGCAAGCGCCAGAAAACACATTCCCTCGCACCTGTTGGCAAAATAGAGGTTTTCCAGATGGGAAGCGAGCGCCTTGGCCTGTTTGGGCTTTGGCACCAGCGTGGACACCACTGCGGCCGTGCGGGCGTCCTCGGGCAGCCGGTCGCCCAGCTTCATGCGCGGCAGCACCCTTGGCGGTATGTTCTTCAGCGCAAAGTATTCGATCAGCGGCTTCAAAGTGTCCCAGAGCGGAAACACAAGCAGCGGAATTGCCCAGAAGTTGCGGCAGAGCAGGCCGAGCAGCACGGCCAGCACAAGCGGCAGAAGCACCTGCAAGGCAAGCGCCGCACGCCCCCGCCTGGCCCCCGAGATCGAAATTGGGTCGCCGTGATACAGCGCGTAGCCAACATGCCGTTCGGCATCCGTTTTGGCCCTCTCCGCGTTTTGGAGCAGCGCGCGCGCATAGGCCTCCTCCCCCTGCTTTTCCCTGTGCGAAAACACATGCACACGGTGCCGGTAGGCGTTTTTGGTCTGCCGGTCCATGCCTGGGTATACGCCCGCCGGGTCCTTCCGCAGGATGCTCTCTACAATGCTCAGATCATCCGCGATGTCCGCAAACTCGATGTTTTCAATCGCGCGGAAACCCGTGACGGCCCGTTCGATCAGCGCCGCGCCGCGCTCCTCCGTGCTGTCCTCGCAGGCCATATGCGCCAGCTCAAGACAGCAGAACTTCAGTCCCAGCGGCAAAAACATCAGCTCGTTGCTGTCGAAATAGCGCGTCTGCTGGGCCGTGCGCAGCACCTGCATAATGCTGCCGGTCTCAAACGGCGTTTCCCGGTCGCAGAACACCAGCGTGAGCAGCCCCGCCAGCGCGGGGACCTTTTCGTTTCGTGCGCACGGCAGACTGCCGAACCGCTGCAGCTCTTTGCTCAGCAGCTTGCCCTCCCGCTCGAGAATATAGTAATTGTCGGTCAGCCATTCATGAAACGCATGCCGGGTTTTCCCGTGCAGCGCGGCGGCGCGGTAGGTCCGCCCGATTCTATGCAGCTTTTCCCGGCAGACGGTGCGGAGCGTATACGGCCTGCCGAACGAGGACGGCGCGTTCTCCTGCATATAGGCGGTAATTTCCCCCGCAAGCCCGTCGGGAAGCGTGTAGTCGTTTTTATTCATCTGCAACCTCCTGTACCAACCCTGCCCTTTCCTGCCGGGACGTCCGGCATACCGGTTCACCGGTTCCGGACGTCCCGGCAGGAGCATAGGATACTTCTCTATTCTTTCCAGCTTTGCAGATGAAAATTCAAATATTACCATATGGGGAGGAAAAGAAGGATTGGTGGGATGCAAAAGAAACCCCAGACCCCCGTTGTAGACTGTGGGGGGTTGGGGTTTCTTTTGGGTTTTCTGTTTAATGAGGGTTTATCTATCTTTTTGGTTTGTTGCTCGGGCATGCTGCGGGAATTTCTTGAAGGGCTGGCCCTTCTTAACCTATAGATTCATCTGATTTTTCGTTTGTCGCTCGGGCCACGACGGGCCCATCCTTTTTGGCGCAGCCCAAAAAGGATGCAAAAAGGCTGGTCAAGGGGGCTAACGGCGCCGCTCCATTTGACTTTACGCCGTACATAGCACAGCAAAGGGCGAGGGTGCGGCGGTCGCGGGGAGCATGGCGCAGGGTCGCGGGCCTGCCCCCTTAACGATCCCTGTTCCAGGAGGGAAGCACGTAAAGCTGCCGCTATCTCTTTATTTTTCTTTACGGCAAACTAAGAAGCTTGGCAGACACAAATGGTGGAGTAGTCTAAAAAGTGTTAGATATTTCAACGCTTGTATCCCATATAGTACAAAAATCTTGTAAAAATATGATAAAGTAGAATAAAAAAATTTATACGGAGTGATTACAAATGTACTTAAAACGGTTGCGCGATTTGAGAGAGGACAACGACCTGACGCAAAAGAAAGTGGGCGATATTCTGCATATCACCCAAACCAACTATTCCGCATATGAGCGCGGGAAGCGCACCATGCCCGTGGAGTATTTGATTCTATTGGCGGATCACTACGGCGTTACGCTGGACTACCTGGTCGGCCGCAGCACAGACAAAGCATAACCGCTCCCCCAAAAACCGCACAAAAAACAGGCCGGCAGCAAAAATCCGAATGCACAAAAACGGATTCTTGCTGCCGGCCTGTTTTCTATCGGCCAAACTTCCCTCCCGGAGCGGGGATTGTGAAGGGGCAGGCCCGCGACCCACCACAAACCTTCCCGCGACCACCGCACCCTCGCCCTTTGCTACGCTATATACGGCGTAGAGTCAAATGGAGCGGCGCCGTTAGCCCCTTGACCAGCTTTTTGCTTCCTTTTGGGCTGCGCCAAAAGGAAGTGCCCGTCGCGGCATGAGCGACAAACCAAAAAATAGATGCATCAAAAAGCTATAAGAAAAAGTTTCTCAAAAAAATATCCCCCGTCGCGGCCTGAGCGACAAACAGAAAATCAGATGCATCAAAAAGCTATCAACCAAAAATAAGGGTTATAAAGGGAAATCCCCATTCATCTCCGGCTCCTCGCCATCCAGCGCATGCCCTTTGAAATAAACCGTGCGGTCGCGCTCGGTGATCTCCCGCAGCACCCGGCAGGGATTGCCCGCCGCCACCACGCCGGCCGGTATGTCCTTGGTCACAACGCTGCCCGCGCCAATTACGGTGTCCGCACCGATGGTCACCCCTGGGTTGACGCAGGTGCCGCCGCCAATCCACACATTGTCGCCAATAGTGATCGGGAACGCGTATTCCAGCCACTTTGTGCGCAGTCCGGCGTCCACCGGGTGCCCCGCTGCATACAGGTTGACGTTCGGTCCAAACATCACGTTGTCCCCAATTGTGACCGGTGCGCAGTCGAGTATCACGCAGCCGAAGTTTGCATAGAAGTTTTCGCCAATCGAGATATTGCTTCCATAATCGCAGCGAAAGGGAGGCTCCATCATAAATCGTTTACCCGTTTTGCCCAGCAGCTCCTTCAGCAGCCGCTGTGCCTCCTCCGTCTCCTGCGGCGGGAGGCTGTTGAATTGATAGACCAGATCCCTCGCACGGAGCCGTGCATCCGCAAGCTCCTTGTCTGAAGCGTCGTAAAGCTTTCCACCGATCATCCTTTGTTTCTGTGTCATACAGGTTTCTCCTTTTCCCGGTGCAGCCGCACCCCAATTTTGCACATCCGGCGCACCCCCTCCGCAGATGCCCGGCCAGCGCGCAGACCGCACCGGCCAGCACAGCCGCCGTCAGGAGGCAGGCAAACAGAAACACGACCTGTCTGGCCAACCCCATTCCCCCTGTCTGTTCGGGCGGCACGGTGTTCCGCCTCCATTGTAATCGGTTTCTCCTGTAAAATCAATCGGTTCGCCGCCTGATTTGCAAAATGTTTTGCCGTATGTCATTCCAGAAACAGCAGCGCGACGCGATAGACGATAAAGGAAACCAAATAGGCCGCGCCGGTCTGCCACAAAACCGCCGCGAGCGCCCACCGGAGCGACCCCATCTCCTTCCGGATCGTCACAAAGGCCGAGACGCATGGCATATACAGCAGCGAGAAGGCCATAAACGAGAGCGCCGCGGCAGGCGTGAACGCACCGGCAACCGCCGCCGACAGCGCCGCCGAGCCCGCCGACACGCCATAGAGCATACACACGCTGGAAACCACGGCCTCCTTTGCCACCAGCCCGGCCAGCAGTGCCACGGCCGCCTGCCAGAAGCCAAAGCCCAGCGGGGCAAACAGCGGCGCCATGGCCGCTCCCAGCAGCCCAAACAGGCTCTCGGCGCTGTTTTCGGTCCAGTGCAGCGCCGGCGTGAAGTGCTGGCAGAACCAGAGTACCACACTCATCGAGAAAATCACCGTGCCGGCCTTTACGAGAAACCCCCGGCACTTGTCCCACATATGCAGCAGTATAGAGCGCAGGCCGGGCAGCCGGTATGGCGGCAGCTCCATCACAAACGGCGCGGCCTCCCCGCGAAACACCGTCTTTTTCAGCACCAGGCCCGACAGCACCGCCACCACCATTCCAAGCAGGTACATGCTAAACACCACCATCCCCTGGTTCTCCGCAAAAAACACGCCCGCAAACAGCGCATAAATCGGCAGCCTGGCGCCGCAGGACATAAACGGTGTCAGCAGGATGGTGAGCTTGCGCTCCTTCTCGTTTTCAAGCGCGCGGGCGGCCATCACGGCGGGCGTGGTGCAGCCAAACCCCATCAGCATCGGAATAAACGACTTGCCCGACAATCCCAGCCGGCGCAACAGCCGGTCCATGATAAACGCCGCGCGGGCCATATAGCCGCTGTCCTCC